>NZ_JAPFQV010000007.1:0-149192 GCF_033804685.1 Micromonospora sp. RTP1Z1 | reverse complement strand
CCCCGACGACGGCCGCGGCCACCACCAGCGCACCCAGTGCGGCGAGCGTCCCGGCCCGGGTGGCGAGCAGTCCGCCCAGCCCCGGGACGGTGAGCGCCAGCCCGACCGGCAGCGTGACCGGGAGCAGGGGCGGGTGCGGCGCGGCGAGCGCGGCGGCCAGCAGCGCGGCCAGCCCGACCCCGAATGCCACGGCGGGCGCCACCGGCCAGGGCGCGCCGGCCGCCACCAGCAGCACCGGCAGCCCGGCCGCGCCGAACGGCAGCCCGACCAGCGCCGGCACCCGACGCCCGCCGCGCACGATCCGGGCGTACGCCGCCGCGGCGACCCCGAGCAGCAGCAGGGCCAGGGCGGCGCCGCCGGCACCCGGCACCCGGTCGACGGCGGGCGCCCCGGACCAGGCCGGGACCGGCAGGTCGACGAGCACCCGCAGGGTGACGGGCGCGACGGCGAGCAGCGCCAGCCCGGACAGTCCGGCCCCGACCAGGCGCGGGGCGATGCCGGGCCGGGCGCCCCCGCCGACGGCCAGCGCCAGCAGCACGCCCAGCGTGGCGTAGAGCGACACCCGCTCGGCCCCCGGTACGACCAGCGGCGCGGCCCCGACCAGCGCGAGCGCGGCGGCGAACCCGGCCGAGGCGTACCCGTGCAGGTCCGGCCACTGTCGACGGACGGCGAGGACGGCGACGACCAGCACCCCGACGGCGGCGAACGCCCCCCGCAGCTGCCACCAGGGTGGCGCCCCGACGGCGATCAGCCCGACCGTCGCCCCCGCCGGCACGGCGAGCACCGCCGCGGCGAGCGCCACCCCGCCGACGGTGGGCTGGACGCCGCCGCCGCGCCGGGCCCGGGCCGCCACCAGGGCGCCGACCACGACCACGACGGCGAGCACCGCGCCCGCCCCGGCCGGGACGGCAAGCCCGACCAGCAGCCCGTGGCCGAGCAGGACGGCCCCGCCGAGGGCCGGAAGGAGCACGGTCGTGTACCGCGGGCGCGGCCGGAGCACGGCGGCCGCCAGCAGCGCGGTGGCCGCCACCAGGTCGGCAGCCACCACCCCGGGCCACGGGGTGGGCGCGACCGCCGGGGCGGCCAGCACGGCCAGCGCCACGCCCGCCGCCGCGACGACCGGCCGGGCGGCCCGGGGCAGCAGCATTGCCACCGCCGCGGCGGTCAGCAGCACGGCGACCGGCAGCTGCCATCCCCAGTGGGTAGCCGGCCCGACGGCGGCGCCCCGCCACGGCGGCAGCGCCCGGACGACCGCATCGCCCGCGAGCACGATCGTGGCCACCGTGGCCACCTGCGCCAGGCCGCCGGCCACCAGCAGCGCCCCGACCCACGGCCCGGTACGGTGCCGCGCCGGCAGCGCGCGGACCGCCCCGGCCAGGACGGCCACCACCGACCCGGCCGCGACCAGCAGCAGCCCCGGACGCAGCTCGGCCACCGGCCGGAGCAGCGCGGTGGCGAGCACCGGCACCAGCAGCCCGGCCGCGATCATCCGGTACGTCCGGCCGCCCGCCGCCAGCGCGCCGCCGAGCAGGGCGAGCGCCACCAGCAGCAGCGGCCCGCCGGCCAGCAGCGGGGTACCGGCCGCCCGGCCCCAGGCCAGCGGCACCAGCGCGCAGCCGGCCGCGACGACGAGCGCGACCCCGTGGCCCAGCCAGCCGAGCACCCGCCCGGCGACCACCGCCGGGGCGCCGACCAGGATCCCCGGCACGGACGCCCCGACCGGGACCGCGCCGGGACCGGCCGCCGCACCTGCCGGGACCGCGCCGGGACCGACGGACGCACCCGCCGGGACGGACGCGGCGACCGGCCCCCCACCGGCCACCCCGACCCGGCCCCGGTCGTCGCCCGCCACCGCTCCGGTCGCGAGCGAGTACCGGGGACGCAGGGCGACCACCACCAGGAGGTCGCCCAGCGCCACCCCGGTGCAGACCAGCGCCCACCCCGCGACGGACGGTCGGGCCGCCGCCACGGCCAGCGGCAGCACCGGCTGCGCGACCAGCAGCGCCGCGAACCACGGCACGGTCAGCCGGCTCAGCCGCGCATACCCGGCCGCCACCGCCGCGCCGGCCCCCCCGACCAGCGCGGCGTACCTGGTGTCCGGCCAGCCGGCCACGCCGAACAGGTCGACCGTCCAGGCGGCGTACCCGTCGAGGAGCACCAGCAGCAGCCCCACGGCGGCGAACGTCTCGGCCGTGCCGCGCAGCCCCCGCCAGGTGGCGACCAGCGGCACGGCCAGCGCGAGCACGGTGAACGCGGCCAGGATCAGCGCCCGCCCGGCCACCCCGACGGCCGCCCAGGCGACAGCGGTGAAGACGATCGCCGCAGCGCCGAGGAGGAGTCCACCGAGGACGAAGAGCAGGCCCTGCACGGTCCGGGTGGACGTCTCGGGCCGGCCGGCCGGGCCACGGCCGGCGACGGCGGTACCGGGACAGGTCGCACCGGGCCCGGCTGCGGTGGCGGGATCTCCAGGCGGATCCGGGCGGCCAGCTCCGTCCGGCGCTGCCGGACCACGTCCAGCCGGGCCAGCAGGTCCTGGTACGTCGCCCGGGCCCGCTCCACCTCGGGGGCCAGCGCGGCGATCTCCCGGTCCAACCGGGTCACCTCGGCGGCGGGCGGGTACGGCGGGCGACCGCAGCCGGGGCAGCCGGCGGCGAGATCGGCGGGCGCGCCGCAGCCGGGGCAGGGGTAGCCGGTGTTCTCCACCCGGCCAGCATCGCGCCCGGACGGCCGGCCGCCAAGAGTGCGCGTACCTAGGGACGGGTGTGCTCGTGCACCCAGGCCGTGTAGTCGGGGTTGCCGCTCTCCACCCGGGTCACCAGGATCTCCGGCACCTCGTACGGATGGTTGGCGCGGAGCTGGTCGACCAGGGCGGTCACCCGGTCCGGGGCGGTCTTGAACTGCACCGTCAACTCGGCGGTGGTCTGGATCGCCGACTGCCACCAGTAGGTGCTGTCCACCTGCCCGCCGACCTGGGCGCACGCCGCCAGCCGCCCGGCGACGGCCGCGGCCGCCAGCACGTCCGCGACCGCGCGCGCGTCCACCACCGTCGTCACCACGAAGATCTGCTCCACCAGGGCACCCTACGCGGGATTTCTGCCAACCACCTGTGTCCGGCCGGGCGCGGTCAGCCGGCCGAGACACCGTCCCGGTTGGCCGCGATCCAGCGGTCGATCCGGGCCCACCAGTCGAAGAGCCAGTCGATGCGTTCCTGGCGGTCGACCGGGACCTCCTCGGGCGGTACCGACCAGAACCGCATCACGATCCGCTTGTCCATCGGCAGCTCCCGCCACACGTCGGTGACGGTGAGCATCCGGTCCAGCCCGGTGTGCGCCACGAAGATGACCCCGGCGTCCGGGGCGGCGTCCAGCGCGGCGAGCAGCCCGCCCGGCTGCGGGGCGAGCACGTGCCGCATCCGCTCCGCGCGCAGCGCCATCCGCTCCAGCCCCAACGCGCGCAGCCGGGCGATGGCCCGCAGCCGCCGGCCGGGGGTGAAGTTGCCGCCCTCCGGAAAGATCACGAACGCGTCGTCGTCGTCCAGTCCGGTGGCGAGGTGGCCGATCTGCGCGATCATCGTCCCCCGGCCGTCCGGCCCCGGGGCGATGAACCGGTTCGGCAGCCGGTTGAGCAGCACGTCGACCGCCGGGTCCCACTGCAGGCTCTCCTTGAGCACGATCCGGGGCTCCCGATGGAACCAGTTCACCAGCGCGTGAATCAGGATGAACGAGTCCCCCGGCCCGGCATGCCGGCAGAGCACCAGCTCCGGCCGGCCGGGCAGCGCGGTGTCCGGGTCGGTGCCGACCACGTCGATGCTCAGCCGCAGCGTCCAACGGGCCTGCCAGAAGAGCACCTGGAGGAAGCGCCCGGCCAGCACGTAGTGGGCCCGCTGAAAGGCCGGCGACCGCTTTCGGGCGCCGAAGCCGGAGGCCAGCCAGAGGCCGAAGAGGGCGAGCAGCGCGGCCGCGTCCCAGATCAGGTAGACGGTGCCGATCCAGAGCAGGCGCAGCGGTCGCAGCCGCCCGGGCACCAGCGGGGAGGCGGCCAGCGCGAGCAGCGCCCAGACCGGCAGCGTGGTCACCACCGTCAGGGCGAGCAGCACCACGCCGGGGGCCAGCAGCAACCGGCGTACCCACCGGGGCGGCAACGGCATCAGTGGTCCAGCTGGGTGTCCAGGTAGCGACGGGAGGCGGTGTACGCCCGGCTGATCCGCCGCCCCACCGCCGCCATGTCCCGGTACGCCCACGGACTGTCGTCGCGGGGCCCCCCACCACCGGTCGGCAGCACGTGCACCTCCACCCCGTCGGGCAGGGCGGCCAGCTCCCGGGCGAACCGGTGCCGCCGGGCGATCTCGAAGGCGACCTGGGCGATCTCCCACGGCCGCCGGGGCGGGGTCAGCTCCCGCTCGATCCGTCCCACCTGGAGCACGAAGATCTGCTGGGCGCCGACGGCGACCGCCTCCCCGATCGGGATCGAGTTCACGATCCCGCCGTCGATGTAGTGCTGGCCGCCGATCTGGGTGGGCGGCAGCAGTCCGGGCACCGAGGCGGAGGCGAGCACCGCGGGCACCACTGGTCCACTGTGGAACCAGTGTTCGGCGGCCCGTTCGATGTTCGCCGCGCAGCAGCGGAACGGGACCTGGAGGTCCGCGAAGGTGGTCTCCTCGCCCAGCTCGCTCTCCAGCAGCCGGCGCAGCGGCCGGGGCGAGTGCAGGTGGGTCCGCGCGGCGAAGCGGCGCAGCTGCCGGGCGACCGAGTCGCCGTACACCTCGCTGGCCTCGGGCGAGGCCCAGAGCCGGACCAGCCGATCGGTGACGGCCTCCGACGGGTCGGCCGCGACCAGGGCACCGTTGACCGCCCCGATCGAGGTGCCGATCACCATGTCCGGCCGGATCCGGGCCCTGAACAGGGCCCGGAGCATGCCCACCTCGACCGCGCCGAGCACTCCCCCGCCGCCGAGCACGAACGCCACCGGACCGCCACTCATGACGTTCATCCTGGCACGCGCCCCTAATCGGGCCCGCCGGAGCCGGTCGCCGGTCCGGACGTGCTCACCCCGGGCCGCGTCGACGTCGCGGAGCGCGACCGAAGAACGGACAGCCGTCGACAAGCCGGACAGCCGCCGGGCTGTCCGCGGCGCGCACCTGACCCGTCAGCGGGCCGCGACCCGGACCGGCTCCCGCGCCCCGGACCCGACGGGCGCGCCGGTGAGGAAGCTCCGATACACCGCCGCGTAGCCGCTGGCCATCCGCTCCACGGAGAAGTTCTCCGCGACGTGCGCCATGCAGTCGGCCGGGTCCAGCCGGGACGACTCGCGCAACGCCGCCGGCAGCTCGTCGGCCCGGTCGCAGACCAACCCGGTCAGGCCGGGACGGACCAGCTCCGGGACCGCGCCCCGGCGCAGCGCCACCACCGGCGTGCCGGTCGCCATCGCCTCCAACATCACCATGCCGAACGGCTCCTCCCACTGGATCGGCATGATCAGGCAGCGGGCGTCGAGCAGCAGCCGCAGTGTGGTCTGCCGGTCGGCGTTCAACACCAGGGTCACGTCCTCGTCCAGCAGGGGCTCTACGAACTGCTGAAGGTAGCGGCGCTCGGCCGGCTCGTTGCACTTGCCGGCCAGAGTGAGCGGCAGACCGGCCGCCCGGCAGGCCCGGATCGCCACCTCCGGGCCCTTGTCCGGGCTGAACCGGGCCAGCCAGAGCACCGGCCCCCGACCGGGTGTCCGCTTGTGCGGGAAGTCCTCCACCGGCATCGCGTTGTGCACCGTGCCCGCCCAGGGCAGCCCCGGGTTGGCCCGACGCTGGGCGTGCGAGATGGCCACCAGACCGACGCCGCGGTCGGTGGCGCTGAGCACCTCGCCGTACTCCCCCACCGGGTTGCCGTGCACGGTGGCCACGGTGGGCACCGCCCGGCGACCGGCGACCAGCGGGCCGATGGTGGTGTGGTCGTGGATCAGGTCGAAGTCGGCGGCGGAGATCAGCTGGTTGACCCGGGCCAGGTGGGCCAGCTCGGGCAGCGCCTCGCCGAGCCGCTCGTACTGCAGGTCGGGTCCGGTGGAGACGAACTCGGCGGCGGTGCCGTGTTCCGCGCCGGCGCCGAACAGGGTCACCGCGTGCCCCTCCCCGACGAGGCCGTCCACCAGGCCGGCCACCACATGTTCCAGGCCCCCGTAACCGGACGGCGGCACCGACAGCCATGGCGGCGCCACCATCGCGATCCGCAGCGGCCGCGCAAGTGAGCGGTCCGACTGCAGGCGGTTCACGGCCACGAGCCCTCCCCGTTGGTCCCCGGCGAACGTGATCGGCGGCACTTTCCCGGTCCGGCCGGCGATAAACGGAGACCTGGCCTCACCCGGCCACCACGAGTCGGTCGTGCACCTCCCGGACGCCGGGGGTCGACCAGGCGGCCCGCTCCGCCTCGTCCCGCTGCCACCAGGAGCGGACCACCCCGTTCAGCACCACGGTGTCCCCGGTGACCTGGACGTCGACGCGTTCCGTTCCGGTCCGCCGGATCAGCACCCGCCGCAGGTCCCGGCGGGTCTGTTCGGCACCGGGCGGGGTGGTCGGACGTACCTCCACCAGGTTCGTGATCCCGCGTACGCCGCGCAGCCGGCGCAGCTCCCGTTCCGCGGTACGCCGCTCGAAGCCGTACTCCACCTCGCCGCGGAGCATCATCCAGCCGTTGGCGACGGTGACGTCCAGCCGCTCGGCGGGCACGAAACTGTCCCACTCCAGCGCCCGACTGGCCGCGATGGCGATCTCCGCATCGGTGCGCTCGTCCGTGCCGGGCAGGCGTACCTCGATCTCGCTGGCGACCGCCCGGACCCCGCGTACCCGGTGCGCGCAGCGCTCGGCCGCCCAGCGGCGGGCGTAGCTGTCCACCCAGCCGGTGAGCGTGACCACGCCCCCGGAGACCGTCACGCCGATCTCGGTGGGTCGTGCCTGGGCGTCCCAGTCGAGCTCGTCGAGTACGTCCCGCTGGATCTCCGGATCGGTGCGGACGGCGGCTGCCGTGGTCATGACGTCCCCTCCCCGTACGGTGCGCGTCCGTCGAGGGTGCCGCCGCCTGGCGGAGGAAGGTCCGTATCCGTTATGACGTCTCGGCGAGCGTCACGGTTGCCGTCTGTGCCGATCCGTTCCGTTTGAACTGCACCTCGACCCGGTCGCCCACCTTGCCGGACTGGACGGCGCCCACCAGGTCGTTGGAGTCGTTGATCGCCTTGTCGCCGAACTTGGTGATCACGTCGCCCCGCTGGAGCCCGGCCTTCTCGGCGGCGCTGCCCGGGGTGACCGCGGCCACCAGCGCCCCGCCGGCCTCGGCGGCGTTGACGCTGACCCCCAGCGACGGGTGGCTGATCTTCTGGCCGCGCTGGAGCTTCTGCGCGACGTCCTTGGCCTTGTTGCTCGGGATGGCGAAGCCGACGCCGATGTTGCCGTTGCTGCCCTGCCCGGCGGTGGCGATCGCGGTGTTGATGCCGATCACCTCGCCCCGGGTGTTGACCAACGCGCCACCCGAGTTGCCCGGGTTGATCGGGGCGTCGGTCTGGAGCAGCCCGGAGATCGAGCTGGCGGCCTGCCCGGGGTTCTGCTGCTGACCCCCTTCGCCGGCCTGGATGGTGCGGTCCCGCGCGCTGAGGATGCCCGCGGTGACCGAGCCCTGCAGGCCGAGCGGGCTGCCCAGGGCGAGCACCTGGTCGCCGACCTGCATCCCGTCGCTGTCCCCGAACTTGGCCGCCTTGAGGCCGCTCATTCCGCTGGCCTTGACCACCGCCAGGTCGGTTTTCGGGTCGGTGCCGACGATCTTCGCCTGCGCGGTCTTGCCGTCGGCGAAGACCACCTTCACCGTGTCGCCGGTGGCGGAGGCGACCACGTGGTTGTTGGTCAGCACGAAACCGTCGGCGCTGAGGATCACCCCGGAGCCCTCACCGTTGTCCGTGATGATCGAGACCACGCTGTCCTGGACGGCGGCGGCGATCTTCGGCAGGTCGGCGCTGTCGAGCACGGGCGCCGCCGAGTAGGTGCGGGTGACGCCGCCGGAGCCGCCGTCGAGGGCGAGGGCGAGCGCGCCGCCGGCCACGCCGGAGCCGAACATCAGGGCCACCACCAGCGCGCCCGCGCCGACGAACTTGGCCGCCCGGTTGGGGCGGGCCGTCGGGGCCGGGGCCCACGGCGGGACCGGCTGACCGGGGTGGTGCGGCTGGCCCGGGTGGTGCGGCTGGTAGGGCTGGTGCCCCTGGTACGGCGGGACCGGCCCGCCGGGGGGCGGCAGGTAGGCCGCGCCGCCCTGGTGCGGCGCCCCGGCGGCCCAGCCGGTCTGCTGCTGCCCGCCCCACCACGGGGCAGCCGGCTGCGGCTGCCCGGAGACCGGGTACGGCGGGGCGGACGGGGTGGCCGTCGGCGGCGCGTACGGGCCGGCGGGGTGGGCGCCGGTGACCGGCGCGTCCGTCCGGCCGGCCTCGGAAGCGGCGAAGGGCGTGGTGTCCGGCTCGGCGGGGGTTCCGGCGGCCGGGGAGTCGGCCGGAACCGGCGCGGCGGCCGGGGTGGTGGAGTCGGACTGCCCGCGCTCGACGGGGGACAGCTCGGCGGTGGGGTGCGACGGCTCGGCGGGAGCCGGCGTCCGCTGCGGGTCGGTCTCGTACTCGGTCATGTGACCACCTTCTCCCCTGGCTCTGCGATCAGCCTGGAACGTGCCTGAATGTTTTCTGAAAGTCAGTCGGACTGGTACGGGTTCTCGGGAAGCAGTGGCAGCTTGACCCGGAAGGTCGCCCCGCCGCCGGGCGTCTCGGTCACCTCCACGGTGCCGTGGTGGGCCGCGACCAGCGCCGCGACGATGGCCAGCCCGAGCCCGGTGCTGGTGGCCGCCCCACCGGCCCGCCGGGTCCGCGCCGCGTCGGCCCGGTAGAACCGCTCGAAGACCCGTTCGGCCTGCTCCGGGGTCAGCCCCGGGCCGGTGTCCGCGACCTCCACCACGGCCAGGTTGCCCGGCTCGGTACGCAGCCGCAGGGTCACCGAGGCGTCCGGCGGCGTGTGGGTGAGCGCGTTGGTCATCAGGTTGCCGATCACCTGCCGCAGCCGGGCGTCGTCGCCGAGCACCACCAGCGCGCCGGCGCCCGGTTCGATGTCCAGCTCGATCCGGCGGTCCGGGTCGACCGCCCGGGCGGCCTGCACCGCGTCGCTGGCCAGCACCGGCAGCTCGACCGGCGCCAGGGCGATCGGCCGTTCCCGGTCCAGCCGGGCGAGCAGCAGCAGGTCCTCCACGAGCAGCCCCATCCGGGCCGCCTCGTCCTCGATCCGGCGCAGCAGGCCGGCGGTCTGCTCCGGCTCGCGGGCCGCGCCCTGCCGGTACAGCTCGGCGAAGCCCCGGATGGTGGTGAGCGGGGTACGCAGCTCGTGCGAGGCGTCCGCGACGAACTGCCGCATCCGCTCCTCGGAGCGCCGGGCCCGCGCCTCGGAGGCCTGCGCGGAGGCCGCCGCGTCCCGGGCGCTGACCTCGGCGCTGCGGGCCGCCGCCTCGGAGGCGGCGCGGGCGGTGAAGGCGGCCTCGATCTGGGCCAGCATGGCGTTCAGCGCCCGGGAGAGCCGGCCCAGTTCCGAGGTGGGGCAGGGCCGCCCCTCCTCCGGGTCGGGCACCCGCCGGGTCAGGTCGCCGCCAGCGATCGCGGCGGCGGTCCGTTCGATCTCGACGAGGGGCTTGAGGCTAGTACGCACGATCGCCGCACCGATCGAGGCGAGCAGGATCAGCACGGCCCCCCCGACCAGCAGGTCGATCCAGGCCAGCCGCTTGACCGCCAGGTCCACGTCGGTCAGGTGCTCGCCGACGGCGGCCATCTGGCCGTTGGCGAGCGGGGTGTAGAGCATCCGCCAGCGCACCGAGCTGCCTCGCGCCCGGACGGTGAAGGGTTTCCCCTGCTGCTGTACGAAGCCTGCGGCGTCCGCCGGCCAGGGCGGCAGATCCTTCTCCTGGAACCGGGTGGTGTCGTAGCCGAAGTCGGTCACCTGGCCGGTCTGCCGGCTGGTCAGCACGACCAGGTAGTCGCTGGGCAGCGAGAGCCCGTTGGGTGGGATGGACTGGATCCGATTGGCCGCCTCCCGCAGCTCAGAATCGATCTGCCCGACCAGGTAGTTGTGCAGGAAGTAGGCGGTGGACACGCTGATCACCACCAGCGCGCCGGCGACCAGGGCCAGGACCGACGCGACCAGTTTCACCCGCAGCGGGACGCTGCGCAGTCCACTCTTCGCCTGCTGGACCGTGTTCACGCCGCCGGCTTGCGCAGCACGTAACCCACCCCACGCAGGGTGTGGATCAGCCGCGGCTGGGTGTTGTCGACCTTGCGCCGCAGGTACGAGATGTAGGACTCGACGATGTTGTCGTCGCCCCGGAAGTCGTAGTTCCAGACGTGGTCGAGGATCTGCGCCTTGGAGAGCACCCGGTTGGCGTTGAGCATCAGGTAGCGCAGCAGCTTGAACTCGGTCGGCGAGAGCTGCACCCGCTGACCGGCCCGGTGCACCTCGTGGGTCTCCTCGTCCAGCTCCAGGTCGGCGAAGGTGAGCCGGGACGGGGCGTGCTCGCCGGTGGCGGTGCGCCGCAGCACGGCCCGGATCCGGGCGGTGAGTTCCTCCAGGCTGAACGGCTTGGTGACGTAGTCGTCGCCGCCCAGGGTCAGCCCACGGATCTTGTCGTCGGTGGCGTCCCGGGCGGTGAGGAAGACCACCGGGGTACGCGTGCCGCCCTCACGGAGCATCCGGATGACCTCGAAGCCGTCCAGGTCGGGCAGCATCACGTCGAGCACCACCAGGTCGGGCCGGTGGTCCTTGGCGGCGTGCAGGGCGGCGCTGCCGCTGGTCGCGGTGGCCACGTCGAAGCCCGCGAAGCGCAGGCTCGCGGAGAGCAGCTCGAGGATGTTCGGGTCGTCCTCGACGACGAGCAGTCGAGCCTCGGTCTGGGTAGCCACCATGCGGCCCATCATCCGCGCTCTCGCTGCGGCTCCGCTGGGCGCTTCCTGGAAACAACCTGTGAGCCTGGTCCCCGACCTCGGCGGGCCGGGACCGCCGTCAGCGCAGCAGCCGGCGCAGCCCGTCCAGCGCCCCGTCCAGCACCCGGATCGCGGTCCGCAGCTGGCTGTCGCTGAGCCGGCCGGCCCGGACCAGCGCGCCGACCTCGACGGTGAACGACGCGAGCCGCTGGTCGAACTCGGCGAGCAGCGGCGACTCGGCGGCCGGCGGGGCGCCGTTGGCGGCGGGCCGGGCCGGCGGCGGCTCCCAGCGGGCCGGCCGGCTCTGCCGGGTCTGCCGGGTCGCCTCGCGCAGCTCGCGCTTGAGGTCACGCACCGAGCCGCGTACCTCGGTCTGGATCTCGCCGGCCAGGGCGGAGAGATCCTCGACGGAGGCGGTGATGTCCGATTCCAGGGTGGCCAGCTCACCGGCGCGCTGCCGCAGCTCCGCGCGACCCGCGTCGGTGATCTCGTAGACCTTGCGGCCGCCGGCGGCGGTGTGGGTGACCAGGCCCTCGACCTCCAGCCGTTGCAGCCGGGGGTAGATGGTGCCGGCGCTCGGCGCGTACAGGCCGAGGAAGCGGTCCTCCAGCAGCCGGATCAGCTCGTAGCCGTGCCGGGGGCCGTCGTCCAGGAGCTTCAGCAGGTAGAGCCGGAGCCGCCCGTGAGTGAACACGGCGGTCACGGCAGCTCCCCCTCGTCGGCCACGTCGGTCTCGTCGACCGGCCGGGCCAGCAGCGCGATGCTGCCCGACGTCGCGGACGCCCAGAGCTTACCGTCGCCAGCGCCGAGGACGCCGTGGCTGTCCTTCGTCGCGCCGAGCCCGGCGTCGCCTCGTACCTGGGGGAAGCCGCTGGTGATCCGGCCGGAGGTGGTGTGCAGGTGGACGGCGAGGTCGCTGTCCTCGCGGACCCGGACGGTGACGCTGCCGGAGATGGTGCTGAGCCGGATCTCGCTGCGCCGGGGGTTGTCCAGGTCGCAGGTGATCGCCCCGGAGACGGTGTTCGCGTGCACCCGCCCGGCCGCGCTGTCGGCGAGGATCACCTCGCCGGAGACGGTCTGCAGGGTCAGGTCGCCGGCCACCCCGAGCGCCTCCACCGGACCGGAGATGATCTTCGCGGCGGTCCGGCCACGGAGTCCCATCAGGGTGATCTGGCCGGAGGTGACGTCGACCTGGGTCTCCCGGCGAAGGCCGGAGGCGACCAGCGAGCCGTCGATCAGGCGCAGGTCGGCCAGCACGTCGGCCGGTACGGCGATGGACACCTCGGCCCGGAACCGGCGGCCGAGCTGACCGAGCCACCAGAGGAACCCCGGCCAGCGCGGGATCCGCTCGTGACCGACGTGCAGCCGGCCGTCCCGGTGCTCCACGACGACCGGCCGCCGGCTGACCCGGGTGACGTCGACCCGGGCCGGGCCGTCGGTGCCGACCACGTTGAGCCGGCCGGTGATCAGGCGTACGTCGAGCCGGGTGACCGGCTCGTCCAGCGTGATCCGCTGCGGGCTGTCGACCGTCCAGCTGGCCATGGAGTCCTCCCCTCGGTGACGCGCCGGTCCGCGGCACGTCGAGCGACGAGGAGATAGTAACGCGATACATCGCGACGTATCAAGACTGCCGCGAGTCGCTAATCCGTCAGGCCGCCAGGTCCAGCATTCCCACGGGTACGGACGGCGCCGGGCGCCGGGCGGGGACCAGGTGCACCGCGGACTCGGCGGCCCGGGCCAGCAGCCGACGGTCCGCGTCCGCGGCCGGGTGCAGCGCCGCGGTCACCGCCACCGACAGGGTCAGGTCGCGGGCCGCCAGCACCCGGCGTACCGAGTCCCAGAGGGTCTCGTCACCGAGGAAGGCCGCCGCGGTCGTCGCGGTCCCGGTCGCCGCGCACCGGTAACCGATCCGCAGCGGCACCACCGGCGCCCCGGCGTCGACCGCCGCCTGGAACATGGCCGGCCGGAACCCCCGGCCCGGCCGGCAGTCGGCCGCCTCACCGCACCAGGTGGTCCCCTCCGGGAAGACCGCGACCGGGTGGCCGGCGCGCAGCGCGGCCGCGACCCGGCCCACGGTGGCCGGCAGGTCGCGGGGCCGCGCCCGGTCCACGAAGACCGTGCCGGCGGCAGCGGCCAGCTGGCCCACCAGCGGCCAGGCCCGCACCTCCCGCTTCGCCAGCATCCGGGCCGGCGCCACGGCGAGCACCGCCAGCACGTCCAGCCAGGAGACGTGGTTGGCGACCAGCAGGGCCCGCCGGCGCGGCAGCCGGCCCCGGACCACCAGCCGGATGCCGAACGCCCGCAGCGTCCCCCGGGCCCAGCCGCGCACCGCGGCGTCGCGCTCCCTGGCGGGCAGCACCGGGAGCAGGCCGGCCAGCCCGACCCCGAGCAGGAGCATGCCGAGTACGCCCACCAGCCGACCGGCCCGCCGCAGGGCCGGCACGGCCGGATCGGCCGCCGGCGGCAGGCAGTCCGGGCCGCAGCCGGAGGCGGGCCGCCAGAGGTCGCCGGCGGTCACCGCTGCTCCCCACCGAGGAAGTGGCGCAGGTAGCGGGGATTCATCCGGTCCAGCGAGAAGAGCACGTAGAAGTCGGCGACGCCGAAGTCCGGGTCGTACGCCGGTTCGCCGCAGACCCAGGCGCCGAGCCGGAGGTACCCGCGCAGCAGCGGCGGGACCAGCACGCGACGCCCGGCCGGCGGCACGGGCGCCGGGTCGACGGCGACCGGCGCCTCGGCGAACCAGGGGCGCAGCGGACGGACCCGCAGCGGCGGCGGCGCCAGGTGTCGGGCGGTGACCTGGGCCCACACCTCGGCGGCGGCCGTCCCGCCGTCGGCCACCGATACCGAGGCGCAGCCGCCCAGCCAGCGCGACCCGCGCAGGTGCAGGTAGCGGGTGATGCCGGCCCACATCAGGTTGATCACCGCGCCGGACCGGTGGTCCGGGTGCACGCAGGAGCGGCCGGCCTCGACCAGGTCGTCGCGGAGCGGGTCGAGCGCGGACAGGTCGAACTCGCCCGCGGCGTACCGGCGGTCGGTGCGGCCCGGCGGCAGCAGGCGGTAGGTGCCGACCACCTCGCCGGTGCTCTCCCGCAGCACGACCAGGTGGTCGCAGTGGGCGTCGAACTCGTCGGTGTCCAGCCCGGCGGCGCCCGGGCGCAGGGTCGCCCCGAGCTCGGTGGCGAACACCTGGTGGCGCAGACGTTGCGCGGCCACGACCAGGGTCGGGTCGTCGGCGATCAGCAGGGTGTATCCGCTGGTCGTGAGGGGTGCGCCAGCGGCGTGCAGAACGGCCATGGGTATCTGTGTAAGGGCCTCGGGTTGCCGGCTGCGGGGGTGCGGGGTGTCGATCCGGTGAACGCCTACCGGCGCTCCGGTCCGGTCGCTCACCTGCGGCGGACCGCCGCCCGACCGGCCCGGCCGCGGCGCCGCGCGGACGCCGCGCCGGCGTCGACCGGTGCGGCGGGCGCGGACCGGGCGTGCGAGGCTGCCGGGGCGGAGCCCGGCGACGCGGCCGGAGCCCGGACCAGCCCGGAGGACGTGCATGATCATCGAGTCCCGCTTCAACGGCCCGACCGGCTCCGGCAACGGCGGCTGGAGCGCCGGGGTCTTCGCGGCGGCGCTCGACGACCGCGGCCCGGTGGAGGTCACGCTGCGCCGCCCGCCGCCGCTGGAGACCCCGCTCAGTGCGGTCGACGGGGAGATCCGCGACCCGGACGGCCAGGTCGTCGCGCAGGTGCGCCGGGTCGAGCCGTTCACCGCCGTGGTGCCCCCGGTGGACCGGCCGACCGCGGCGGCGGTCGCCAAGGCGTACCCCGGTCTGGTGGACCACCCCTTCCCCGGCTGCTACGTCTGCGGGCCGGCGAACCCGGACGGGTTGCGGATCTTCCCCGGCCGGCTGCCGGACGGACGGACCGCGGCGCCGTTCCGGGCGCCGGAGCGGGTGGTCCCGGCGACGGTCTGGGCCGCGCTGGACTGCCCCGGCGGCTGGGCCGTGATCGCGCCCGGCCGCCCGTACGTCCTCGGCCGGATCGCCGCTGTGGTCGCCGCGCTGCCCGCGCCCGGCGACGAGTGCGTGGTGACCGGGGCCATGGTCGGCGCCGAGGGCCGAAAGGCGGAGGTGCACTCGAGCCTCTACGGCCCCGACGGAGCCCTGCTCGGCCACGCCCGGGCGACCTGGATCGCGCTGCCGCCGGCCTGACCTCTCATCCCTGGGGATGATCACCTCCTGCCCAGGAGGGAGACCGGCCTACGGAGAGCGCCTGATTGACCCGCTTGCGCCGGCTTGCCAGGCTGGGCCCGGCGCCGCCGCAACGGCGTCCCACCGGCGCGCCCGCGCGTCGTTGCAGGAGAGGAGAACGATGTCCGACGGGCAGTGGAGCCCCAGCGCCGGTACCGGCCAGATCGTGGTGTCCGGACTGACCAAGCAGTACAAGAACGTCAGGGCGGTCGACGATCTGTCCTTCACCGTCGAGCCGGGGCGGGTGACGGGCTTCCTCGGCCCGAACGGCGCCGGCAAGACGACCACCCTGCGCATGCTGCTCAACCTGGTCGCCCCGACCGCCGGCACGGCGACCATCGGCGGCCGGCGGTACGCCGACCTGACCGACCCGCTGCGCTCGGTGGGCGCGGTGCTGGAGGCGTCCAGCGCGCACAAGGGCCGCACCGGCGTCAACCACCTGCGGGTGATCTGCGCGGCGGCGGGGCTGCCCCACCAGCGGGCCGACGAGGCGCTCGCGCTGGTCGGGCTCACCCCGGCGGCGAAGCGGAAGTTCAAGGGCTACTCGCTGGGCATGAAGCAGCGGCTCGGCATCGCCGCCGCGATGCTCGGCGACCCGCAGGTGCTGATCCTGGACGAGCCGGCGAACGGCCTCGACCCGGAGGGCATCCGGTGGATGCGCGGCTTCCTCAAGGGGCTGTCCGCCCAGGGCCGGACGGTGCTGGTCTCCAGCCACCTGCTGTCGGAGATGCAGCTGCTCGCCGACGACGTGGTGATCATCGCGGCCGGCAAGCTGGTCCGGCAGGGTCCGGTGGATCAGGTGATCGGCTCGATGGCGCACGGCGCCCGGGTGCGGGTCCGCACGCCGCAGGCGGACGAGCTGGCCACGGCGCTGCGCGAGCAGGCCGCCACGGTGGACACCGACGAGCACGGCGTGCTGCTGGTCGCCGGGGTGGACGCGCCCACCGTGGGCCGGGTCGCCCTGGCCGCCAAGGTGGAGCTGCACGAGCTGACCACCGAACGCCCCGACCTGGAAGGGGTCTTCCTCGAACTGACGGCCGGAAAGGCGGACATCCGATGAACCTGGTCCGATCCGAGCTGCTCAAGATCCGTACGACCAACACCTGGTGGCTCTTCGGCATCGGCGCACTGGTCACGCTGGCGGGGGCGTTCCTGGTCAACGCGTTGAACGCGAACCTCAGCCTGACCGGTGGGCAGGACCTGGAGGGGGTGCCGGCGGACCAGGCCGAGCAGATCCGGGCCGCCGCCAGCGAGGTCTACCAGTCGGCCAACCTGTTCACCTCGGGGCAGTACTTCGGACTGCTCTTCGTGCTGCTGCTCGGCATCATCGTGGTGACCAACGAGTTCTACCACCAGACCGCGACGACAACCTTCCTCACGACCCCGCAGCGCACCAGGGTGGTTACCGCGAAGCTGGTCACGGCCGCGCTGTTCGGCGCGCTGTTCTGGCTGGTCACCACCCTGCTGACCATCCCGGCGACGCTGATCTACTTCAACGTCCAGGGCTGGGACGCCCACTTCGGGTCGTGGGACGTGACCCGGGCGATCCTGCTCAACCTGCTCGCGTACGTGCTCTGGGGGATCTTCGGCGTCGGCTTCGGCGTGCTGATCCGCAGCCAGATCGGCGCGACCATCACGGCCGTGGTGCTGTACCTGGTCGGCACGACCGCGGCGAACCTGGTCTTCTTCCTGCTCCAGCAGTGGCTCGAGTGGGACTGGATCAGCAAGCTGGCGGTGATCGTGCCGTCCACCGCGTCGACGCTGATGATCAGCGGCACCGAGTTGCCCGGCAACCCCCCGCAGTGGGTCGGCGCGGCGGTGCTGATCGGGTACGCGGTGGTGACCGGCGCCATCGGCACCATGATCATGCGTCGGCGGGACATCGCCTGACCCGTACGACGGCGACGGCCCCGGGCGGTGACGAGAACTCACCGACCGGGGCCCGTTCGACTTCTAGCAGGAGTCGAAGGGACACGCAGCGTTGGCCGAACTTCTGGCATCTTCTGTGAAACGGACCACCAGCCGGAGCCGAGAATGCCTGCGACATTCGGGCGGCGTAGCCTGGGACCCGTCTCCAGTGCACCCTATTCCGGCACCGGCGGACACCGCGTGACATTACGAACCCGCGTGAAAGAGGCGATTACCGGCCGTGTCGACCCAGCAGACTTCGCAGGAGAACCCACTGGCGGGTTTCGGCCCGAACGAATGGATCGTCGAGGAGATGTACCAGCGCTACCTCGCCGACCCCTCGAGCGTCGACTCGGCCTGGCACGACTTCTTCGCCGACTACCGACCCGCGCCCGGCGCCGCCACCCCGCGTCCCGCCGAGGAAAAGGCGCCGGCCAAGCCGGCGGCCGCCGAGCCTGCCGGCCAGCAGGAAGCGGCCGCGACGGTGACGCAGCCGGCCACGAAGCCCGCCCCCGCCCCGGCCAAGCCGGCCGAGAAGCCCGCCGCCAAGCCGGCCGCGAAGGCCGCCCCGGCCAAGCCCGCCGCCAAGGCGCCGACGGTCAGCGCCGCCGGCACCACCCCGCTGCGCGGCGTGGCCGCCAAGATCGTGCAGAACATGGACGCCTCGCTGGCCGTCCCGACCGCGACCAGCGTCCGCGCGGTCCCGGCCAAGCTGCTGGTCGACAACCGCATCGTGATCAACAACCACCTCGCCCGCGGGCGCGGCGGCAAGGTCAGCTTCACCCACCTGATCGGGTACGCGCTGGTCCGGGCGCTGGTCGAGCACCCGGAGATGAACAACTCCTTCGCCGAGGTCGACGGCAAGCCGGCCGTTCTCCGCCCGGAGCACGTCAACCTGGGCATCGCGATCGACCTGACCAAGCCCGACGGCTCCCGCAACCTGGTGGTCCCGTCCATCAAGGCCTGCGAGCAGATGGACTTCCGGCAGTTCTGGCAGGCGTACGAGGACGTGGTCCGGCGCGCCCGCCGCAACGAACTGACCATGGAGGACTACACCGGCACCACGATCTCGCTGACCAACCCGGGCGGCATCGGCACGGTGCACTCGATCCCGCGCCTGATGCAGGGGCAGAGCGCCATCGTCGGCGTCGGCGCCATGGAGTACCCGGCGCCGTACCAGGGCATGAGCGAGGCGACCCTCGCCGAGCTCGCGGTCAGCAAGATCATCACGCTGACCAGCACGTACGACCACCGGATCATCCAGGGCGCGCAGTCCGGCGAGTTCCTCAAGGTCATGCACGAGCTGCTGCTCGGCGAGCGCGGCTTCTACGACCAGATCTTCACCTCGCTGCGCATCCCGTACGAGCCGGTGCGCTGGGTGCGCGACGTGGCCGTCGACTCCGAAGGCCAGATCAACAAGACCGCCCGGGTGCATGAGCTGATCCACGCGTACCGGGTGCGGGGCCACCTGATGGCCGACACCGACCCGCTCGAGTTCGCCATCCGCAAGCACCCGGACCTGGACGTCCTCCAGCACGGGCTGACCCTGTGGGACCTGGACCGGGTCTTCCCGGTCAACGGCTTCGCCGGGAAGCAGCGGATGAAGCTGCGGGAGATCCTCGGCGTGCTACGCGACTCGTACTGCCGCCGGGTCGGCATCGAGTACATGCACATCCAGGACCCGGAGGAGCGGCGCTGGATCCAGGAACGGATCGAGCGCAAGTACGAGAAGCCCAACCCGGAAGAGCAGAAGCACGTGCTCAACCGGCTCAACGCCGCGGAGGCGTTCGAGACCTTCCTGCAGACCAAGTACGTCGGGCAGAAGCGCTTCTCGCTGGAGGGTGGCGAGTCGCTGATCCCGCTGCTGGGCGAGATCCTGGAGTCCTCCGCCGTGGGCGGGCTGGACGAGGTCGTCATCGGCATGGCCCACCGGGGCCGGCTGAACGTGCTCGCCAACATCGTCGGCAAGCCGTACGAGAAGATCTTCTCCGAGTTCGAGGGCCACCTCGACCCGCGCTCCACCCAGGGCTCGGGCGACGTGAAGTACCACCTGGGCCAGAACGGCAAGTTCACCTGCCCGGACGGCGAGCACGCGGTCAAGGTCTCGGTGGTGGCGAACCCGTCGCACCTGGAGGCCGTGGACCCGGTGCTGGAGGGCATCGTCCGGGCCAAGCAGGACCGGATCGACCTCAAGCTGGAGGGTTACACCGTGCTGCCGCTGGCGGTGCACGGTGACGCCGCCTTCGCCGGCCAGGGCGTCGTGGCCGAGACGCTGAACCTGTCCCAGCTGCGCGGGTACCGCACCGGCGGCACCGTGCACGTGGTGGTCAACAACCAGGTCGGCTTCACCACCGCCCCGGAGTACAGCCGGTCCAGCCTCTACAGCACCGACGTGGCCCGGATGATCCAGGCGCCGATCTTCCACGTCAACGGCGACGACCCCGAGGCCGTCGTGCGGGTCGCCCGGCTGGCCTTCGAGTACCGGCAGGCGTTCAACAAGGACGTCGTGATCGACATGGTCTGCTACCGCCGGCGTGGGCACAACGAGGGCGACGACCCGTCGATGTCCAACCCCCAGATGTACAAGATCATCGACTCGAAGCGGTCGGTCCGGAAGCTCTACACCGAGGAGCTGATCGGGCGGGGTGACATCACCGTGGAGGACGCGGAGGAGCTGCTGCGCGACTACCAGTCGCAGCTGGAGCGGGTCTTCAAGGCCACCCGGGACGCCGCGACCACGCCGCGCCAGCTCAGCCGGCCGCCGCGCCAGGAGGAGCCGGAGCCGATCGTGGAGACCGCGACCGACGCCTCCGTGGTCAAGGCCATCGGCGAGGCGCACGTCAACCTGCCGGAGGGCTTCACCCCGCACAAGCGGATCCAACAGCTGCTGGACCGGCGGGCGAAGATGTCGGTCGAGGGCAACATCGACTGGGGCTACGGCGAGATCATCGCGCTCGGCGCGCTGCTGCACGACGGGGTCACCGTCCGGCTCGCCGGGCAGGACTCCCGCCGCGGCACCTTCGTCCAGCGGCACGCCTCGGTGGTGGACGCGAAGACCGGCGACGACTACCTGCCGCTGAAGTCGCTCACCGGCGACGGCGAGCGGTCCCGGTTCTTCGTGCACGACTCGCTGCTGTCCGAGTACGCCGCGATGGGCTTCGAGTACGGCTACTCGGTGGAGAACGTCAACGCACTGGTCTGCTGGGAGGCCCAGTTCGGCGACTTCGTCAACGGCGCCCAGTTGGTGATCGACGAGTTCATCTCCTCCGGCGAGGTGAAGTGGGGCCAGCGCTCCGCGGTCACCCTGCTGCTGCCGCACGGTCACGAGGGCCAGGGCCCGGACCACACCTCCGGCCGCCCGGAGCGGTTCCTCCAGCTCTGCGCCGAGGACAACATGCGGGTGGCCATTCCGACCACCCCGGCGAACTACTTCCACCTGCTGCGCCGCCAGGCCCTGTCGCCGAAGCGCAAGCCGCTGGTGGTGTTCACGCCGAAGTCTCTGCTGCGGCACAAGCTCTGCATCTCCCAGGTGGAGGACTTCACCACCGGCACCTTCCAGCCGGTCCTGCGGGACACCGCCGCCCCGGCGCCGGAGCAGGTGAAGCGGGTGCTGCTCTGCACGGGCAAGGTCTACTACGACCTGTTCCAGGCCCGCGCCGAGCGGGGCGTGACCGACACCGCGATCATCCGGATGGAGCAGCTCTACCCGCTGCCGGTCGAGGAGATCCGGGCCGCCCTGGCGCACTACCCGAACGCCGAGGACTTCGCCTGGGTCCAGGAGGAGCCGGCCAACCAGGGCGCCTGGTCGTTCGTCGCGCTCAACCTGCTGGAGCACCTGACCGACGTCCGGCTGCGGCGCATCTCCCGCCCCGCCGCCGCCGCCCCGGCGGTCGGCTCGGCGAAGATGCACGAGGTCGAGCTGAAGGCCCTGATCGAGGCGGCCCTCCCCCGCCCGTGACCTGACCGCACCGCCAGCACCGGGGCAGCGACCGTACGACGGCCGCTGCCCCGCCTCATGTGGCGGACCGTTTCCGAGAGGACACACCGATGTACTTCACCGACCGCGGCATCGAGGAGCTGGTCGAGCGCCGGGGCGACGAGCAGGTCACCCTGGAGTGGCTGGGTGAGCGGCTGCGCGACTTCGTCGACCTGAACCCGGAGTTCGAGACCCCGATCGAGCGCTTCGCCACCTGGCTCGCCCGACTCGACGACGAGGACGACGAGTGACCGATTGACGCGGGCCTCCCCGTCGGCGTCCACTGGAGTGCAGCGTCCCGGTTCCGACGAGGACCGCCGGAGCACACGCCGCCGGACGACAGGGAGGCGGAATGAACCCCGAGACCCGCAAGCCGCCGCAGGACGCGGTGACCGTCCGCCGCCTGCGCCTCGGCATCGGTGCGGTCGGCGTCGCCCTGCCGATCGTGCTGGTGGTCGGCCACATCGTCATGGCCGGCCGACCCTCGCTGCTCGACTCGCTCAGCGGCTACTACCACACGGAGATGCGGGATGTCTTCGTCGGCAGCCTCTGCGCGATCGGGGTGTTCCTCATCAGCTACCGCTACCGCTGGCCGGACGACCTGCTGAGCACCGTCGCCGGGGTGCTGGCGATCGCGGTCGCCCTCTTTCCCACCGCGACCGAAGCTCCGGTCCGCGCCGCCAGCGCCACCCACCGGTGGATCGCCGTGGTGCACCAGATCTCGGCTGCGGCGCTGTTCGCCCTCCTCGCCGTCTTCTGCCTGTTCCACTTCACCCGGCCGGACCGGGCTGACGTGCCGCCCCGAGCGTCGGCCACCCGGTTCTACCGGACCTGCGGCGGGCTGATCCTGCTGGCGATCGCGCTCGGCCTGGCCAGCAACGCGCTGCCACACGACGTCCGGGACACACTCAAGCCGCTGCTCTGGTGCGAGGCGGTCGCCGTGTTCGCCTTCGGCGCCGCGTGGCTCGCCAAAAGCGACGCGCTCTTCCGGGCGTCGGAGATACCCGAGGTAGCGACGCCACCGGACCCGGCCGCCGCGCCGGCAGCGGGAATTGCATGATCAACGGCCCGGGCACGAGGACCCGGGCGCCGGGTACCGCGATCTTGTAGCGTGGGGTCGTGGCTCGCAGCGTGTACCTGACCAGCGTGGGGTCGGGCGGGGGTAAGTCGACCATCGCCCTCGGGCTGGCCGAGCTGCTCTCCCGCCAGGTCGAGCGGATCGGCGCGTTCCGACCGCTGGTCTCCGGCACCGGCACCGATCCGATCCTCGCCCTGCTCACCGACCGCTACCGGGTGGACCTGCCGGTCGCCGAGCTGTCCGGCAGCACGTACGCCGAGGCGACGGCGCTGGTCGCGGACGGCCGGCGGGAGGAGCTGATCGCCCGGATCGTCGCCCGCTACCGGGACGTCGAGCGGCGCTGCCCCGCCCTGGTCGTGGTGGGCAGCGACTTCGCCGACGGCGACGGCGCCGGCCCGCGCGAGCTGGCCTTCAACGCCCGGCTGGCCACCGAGTTCGGCAGCGTGGTGGTGCCCGTGATCGACGGGTACGGCCAGGAGCCGGAGGCGATCGCGGCGGCGGCGCGCGGGGCGTACCACGATCTGGAGGACCTGGGCGCCACCGTGCTCGCGGTGATCGCCAACCGGGTGCCGGGGGCGATGACCTTGCCCGAGCTGCCCGTCCCCGCGTACGCGATCCCGGAGGTGCCGACCGTGTCGGCACCGACGGTGGCCGAGGTGGCGGCGGCCCTGGGCGCCACCCTGCTGGCCGGGGACGCCGCCGCCCTCGACCGGGACGTGCTCGACTACGTGGTGGGCGCCGCGCACGTGCCCACCCTGCTCGACCACCTGACCGACGGCGCGCTGGTGATCACCCCGGGCGACCGGGCCGACCTGCTGGTCGCGGCGGGGGCCGCGCACGTGGCCGGCCAGGTTTCGCTGGCCGGGCTGGTGCTCACCCTCGGCGAGCAGCCCGACCCGCGGGCCATGCGGCTGGTCGAAAAGCTGAACACCGGGCTCGCCGTGCTCTCGGTGGCCAGCGACAGCTACGACACGGTGGCGGCGTCCAGCCGGATCGAGGGCCGGCCCAGCGTCGACAACCCGCGCAAGGTGGAGGCCGCCCTCGGCGCCTTCGAACGCTGCGTGGACACCGTTGACCTGGCCCGCCGGCTGCGGGTCAGCCGGTCCGAGCGGGTCACCCCTCTGATGTTCGAGAACGACCTGATCGACCGGGCCCGGGCGCAGCGCCGCCGGCTGGTCCTGCCGGAGGGCGCCGAGGAGCGGATCCTGCGCGCGGCGGAGATCCTGCTGCGCCGGGGCGTCGCCGAACTGACCCTGCTCGGCCGCCCCGACGACATCGCCCGGCGCACCCGGGAGCTGGGCGTCGACGTCGGCGACGCGCAGGTGGTCGACCCGGTCACCAGCGAGTGGCGCGATGAGTTCGCCGTCGAGTACGCGAAGCTCCGCGCACACCGTGGCGTCACCGCCGAGCTGGCCCACGACATCGTTGCCCAGCCCAACTACTTCGGCACGATGATGGTGCGGACCGGCCACGCCGACGGCATGGTCTCCGGGGCCACCCACACCACCGCCGCCACCATCCGACCGGCCTTCGAGATCATCCGGACCGTTCCGGGCGTCTCGGTCGCCTCCAGCGTCTTCTTCATGCTGCTCGCCGACCGGGTGCTGGTCTACGGCGACTGCGCGGTCAACCCCGACCCGGACGCCGCCCAGCTCGCCGACATCGCCCTCTCGTCGGCCGACACGGCGGCCCGGTTCGGCATCGAACCGCGGGTGGCGATGCTGTCGTACTCGACCGGCAGCTCGGGAGCCGGCGCGGATGTGGAGAAGGTCGCGGCGGCCACCAAGCTGGTCCGCGAGCGCCGGCCGGAGCTGCTGGTGGAAGGCCCGATCCAGTACGACGCGGCGATCGACCCGCAGGTGGCGGCGACGAAACTGCCGGACAGCGCGGTGGCCGGACGGGCCACCGTGTTCATCTTCCCGGACCTGAACACCGGCAACAACACGTACAAGGCGGTGCAGCGCTCGGCCGGCGCGGTGGCGGTCGGCCCGGTGATGCAGGGCCTGCGCCGGCCGGTCAACGACCTGTCCCGGGGCGCGACCGTCCCCGACATCGTCAACACCGTCGCCATCACCGCCATCCAGGCCGCCGCGTCGTCGGAGGAGGTCGCGTGACCGACCGGGTGCTCGTCCTGAACTGTGGGTCCTCGTCGGTGAAGTACCGGCTGTACGACGGCGAGACCGTGACCGACAAGGGCACGGTCGAGCGGATCGGCGAACCGGGCGGCGGACCGGCCGACCACGAGAGCGCCGTCCGGGAGATCCTCGACCGGTCGGACCTGACCGGGCTGACCGCGGTCGGGCACCGGGTGGTGCACGGCGGTCGGAGGTTCAGCGAGCCGGCGCTGATCGACGACCCGGTGATCGCCGCGATCGAGGACCTCGTCCCGCTCGCCCCGCTGCACAATCCCGCCAACCTGGCCGGTATCCGGGTGGCCCGCGAGTCGCTGCCGGACGTGCCGCAGGTCGCCGTCTTCGACACCGCGTTCCACCACACCCTGCCGGAGGCCGCCGCCACCTACGCCATCGACCGGGACACCGCCCGGCGGTACGGCGTCCGGCGCTACGGCTTCCACGGGACCTCGCACGCGTACGTCTCCCGGCGCACCGCCGACCTGCTCGGCCGGCCGTACGAGGAGATCAACGTCATCACCCTGCACCTGGGCAACGGGGCCAGCGCCTGCGCCGTCGAGGGTGGACGGAGCGTGGCCACGTCGATGGGGATGTCGCCGCTGGAGGGCCTGGTGATGGGCACCCGCAGCGGCGACCTCGACCCGACGGTGATCTTCCACCTGCGCCGCGAGGGCGGGATGTCCGTCGACGAGATCGACGACCTGCTCAACCACCGCAGCGGCCTGCTCGGCCTGACCGGGGTCAACGACATGCGCGAGGTGCTCGCCCGCCGGGACGCCGGGGACGCCGCCGCCGCGCTCGCCTTCGACGTCTACCGCCGCCGGATCACCGGGTACGTCGGCGCGTACTACGCCCTGCTCGGCCGGGTGGACGCGGTCACCTTCACGGCCGGGGTGGGTGAGCACGCCGCGCCAGTCCGCGCCGCCGCCCTGGCCGGGCTGGACCGGCTCGGCATCACCGTGGATTCCGCGCGCAACGACGGCAGCGGCGACCGGGTGATCTCGCCGGACGGGGCCGAGGTGACCGTCTGCGTGGTCAGTACCGACGAGGAGCGGGAGATCGCCCGAGAGACCCGGGCCGTGGTGGCGACCCACCACTGACCCGGGTACGGCTCAGCTCAGCGCCAGCCAGGCGACGACGGCGACCAACAGCACCACGACCACGCCGCCGACGATCAGCGGTAGGCGGGACGGCGCGGCGTCCGGGGCGGCGGTCTCCGGTGTGTGGACGAAGGCGCGGAACTGCTCGGTGTTGCCGCTCGGGTCGGTGTAGTTCTCAGACATGCGGGTGACCCTAGCGAAGCTCGTCGACGCGGACCGCCCCGCCTGGCCGGTGGCGGCAGGTCGGCCCGGCCGGCGGAGCGGCACCGACCGGGTGGTGACGGCAGTCGGTCCGGACGGCGGGGCCGCGCGGCCCGCCCGGCCGCCTACCGTGAAACGGTGGGGGTGCAGCGGCTGGTCGCCGCGCTGCTGACGGCGCTGCTGACGGGCTGCGGCCCGGCGACCGCCGCGACCGGTGGAGCACCGCCCGGAACGGGCCGTGTCGCCTCCTCCGGGCACGCCCCGCAGCGCAGCTGGCCGGTCGGGGTCCGGCAGCTCACCGTCGACCCGGACGGTCCGCGGCCGCTCCCGGTCACGATCTGGTACCCCGCCGCCCCGGCTTGCCCCGCCGGCCCGCCTGGCCCCGCTGGCCCTGCCAGCCCTGCCGGAACGGGCGGGCCGGTGCCCACGGCCGGGGCGCCCGTCGCGGCGGGTCGCTTCCCGGTCGTCGTCTACAGCCACGGGCTGCGCAGCCTCCCCGAGCTGCACGCCCCACTGACCACCCGGTGGGCCGCCGCCGGCTTCGTGGTGGCGGCACCCACCTACCCGCGCACGAACCTCCGGGCGGCGGACTTCACCAGGGCGGACGTCCGCAACCAGCCCGCCGACGGGTGGCGCCTGATCCGTCACCTGGTACGCCTCGACGCCCGCCGGGACGACCCGCTCGCCGGGCACCTGGCCGTCGACCGGATCGCCGCGGCCGGTCACTCGGCGGGCGGCTTCACCACGGCCGGCATGTTCAGCTCCGGCCACTCGGCCCGGCTCCGCTCCGGCATCGTGATCGCCGGCGGCGGCCTGGCCGGCAGTTTCGCCGGCCCGCCCGCGCCGCTGCTCTTCGTGCACGGGGGCGCCGACCCGATCGTGCCGGAGTCCGTCGGCCGCGCCGCGTACGCCCGGGCGACCGGGCCGGCCGCGTTCCTGGGCCTGCCCGGCCAGGGCCACGGCGAGTACCTGACCCCGGGCCACCCCGGCTTCGCCCAGGTCCTGGCCACCAGCACCGACTTTCTCCGGTGGACGCTCTACGGCGACCCGACGGCCCGGCAGCGCCTCCCCACCGACGCCCGCCTGCCCACCGTCACCACCCTCACCACCCGATCCCTCCCGCACTGACCCCCGGTCCGTCGATCATGAGGTGCGGACACCTTCCGAGGGCCGCCCATCCGCGCACCTCGGGCACCACCAGTCCATGATCGACACTCTTGCCGGCGGGGCGGGCGGGTAACGTGCGGCGGGTGGACGGGGGCGGGCTGACGGGTCGGCAGTTGGCTGCGGTGGGGGCGGTGGTGCGCTGCTGCGCGGCGGCCCGGATCGCGGTCTGGCTGCGCGGGGGCTGGGCGATGGACTTCCACCTCGGCGAGGTGACCCGGCCGCACGTGGACGTCGACTGGTACTGCTGGCGCGCCGACGCGGAACGGCTGGCCGCCCTGCTGCGCGAGCGGGGCTGGCGGCCGGACCCCCGGATGCCGGCCGAACTCCAGCTCGACCTGCTCCGCGACGACGTCGAACTGAGCTTCGCCTACCTCGACCGGGACGCGGCCGGCCGGGTGGTGGTCGGTGCCGGGCCGTGGGCCGGCACCCCACTGCCCGACGGGATGCTGGACGCGCCGCCCGGCCGGATCGGTCGGCTCGCCGCGCCGGTGATCAGCGTGGCCGCGCAGATCGAGTTCAAGGAGTTGTTCCCGGTCTGGATGCCGGACCGGCCCCGGCGGCCCAAGGACGCCGCCGACATCGCCCGGCTCCGGACCAGCCAACCCGGCCCGGCAGCCACCTGAGACCGCCGCCACGGCAACCCCCGGCCGTCGATGTCCGGTCGGCGACCCGGAGCGCCGAGGCACAATCATCTTCATGTCCCGTCGCCGTACCTCCGCCCTGGTCGTCGCCGCACTGCTCACCGTGGGGCTGGCCGGCTGCTCGGGCGGTGCCGCACCGACCGTGCGCAGCGCCCCGACCGCGCCGCCGAAGGCGACCACCCCCGCGCCCCGGGTACCCGCCGGGCACGCCCCCACCGAGGCCTTCGCGGTCGGCGTACGGCAGCTGAAGCTGAACCGCGACGGCGACCGCCCCCTCCCGGTGACCCTCTGGTACCCGGCCGGGGGCGCCGCCGGCGGCACGCCGGAGCGGTCGGCGCCGGCCGCGACCGGCCGGTTCCCGGTGGTGATGTTCTGCCACGGCCTGGGCGCCCGCCCGGAGGACTACCAGCTCCTGCTGAGCCGCTGGGCGGCGGCGGGTTTCGTGGTCGCCGCGCCGAAGTTCCCGCACACCGGCACGGGCGGCGACGGCAACCCGCTCGACGTGCTCAACCAGCCGGCCGACGTGTCGTACGCGCTGACCCAGGTGCTCGCCCTCGACGCCAAGGCCGGTGATCCGCTGCGCGGCCGGCTGGACACCGAGCGGGTGGCCGCGACCG
Organism: Micromonospora sp. RTP1Z1; assembly: GCF_033804685.1. Classification (NCBI taxonomy): domain Bacteria; kingdom Bacillati; phylum Actinomycetota; class Actinomycetes; order Micromonosporales; family Micromonosporaceae; genus Micromonospora; species Micromonospora sp. RTP1Z1. The sequence continues at coordinate 121,167 of NZ_JAPFQV010000007.1, read as the reverse complement.
GGCACAGCGCCGGCGGGGTGACCACGATCGGGCTCTTCACCGCCGGCCGCGACGAGCGGCTCGACGCCGGCATCGTCTTCGCCGGAGCGGCGCTCGGGGTCGGCACCGCCTTCGCCGGCACCGCCGCGCCCCAGCTCTTCGTGCACGGCGAGGCCGACGAGGTGGTGGACTACGCCGCCGGCAAGGCGGTCTACGACGCGGTGCCCTGGCCGAAGGCCATGCTCAGCCTGCCGAAGGGCGACCACGGGCGGGCCCTGCTCACCGACGCCCGGGCGTTGCGGGTGATCTCCGACACCACCGTCGAGTTCCTCCGCTGGACCCTCTACGGCGACGCGCAGGCGAAGGATCGCCTCCCCGCCGACGCCACCCGCGGCGACCTGGCCACCCTCGACGACCATCTCTGACCGGACGCCGAGGGTGGCGGCACCCGTCAGGCGGTGTGGTCGATGACGACCTTGCCGAAGACCTCGCCGGAGGCGAGGCGGGCGAAGGCGTCCTCGATCCGGCTGAACGGCACCATTATGTCGACCACCGGGCGCACCTCGCGCTCGGCGCAGAAGGCGAGCAGCTCGGTCAGCTCGTCCGGGGTGCCCATCGAGGTGCCCAGGATCTCCAGCTGCATGGCGAAGACCCGGCGCAGGTTGATCTTGGGCTCGTGCCCGGCGGTGGCGCCGGAGACGACGATCCGGGCCATCGGCGCGGCCGACTTCAGCGAGTGGTCGAAGGTGGCCGCGCCGACCGTCTCGATCACCACGTCGACCCGCTCGGGCAGCCGGGCGCCGGGTTCCAGGGCGGTCGCCCCCAGCTCGGCGATCCGCTCCCGCTTGGCCGCGTCCCGGCTGGTCGCGTACACCCGCTTGCCGAGCGCGACGCCGAGCGCGACGGCCGCGGTGGCCACGCCGCCGCCGGCCCCCTGGACCAGCACCGACTCGCCCTCGTCGACCCGGCCCTTGGTGGTGAGCATCCGCCACGCGGTCAGCCAGGCCGTCGGTAGGCACGCCGCGTCGGTCGCCGCCAGGCCGGTGGGGAGCGGCAGCAGGTTCACCTGGGGTACGGCCACCCGCTCGGCGAAGGTGCCGGGGAAGTGCTCGGAGAGGATCGAGACCCCGCGCGGGTCGCCCGGGGTGGGCACCACCGGGTAGATGACCACCTCGTTGCCGTCCGGGTCGGTCCCGACCGCGTCGCAGCCGAGGATCATCGGCAGCTGGTCCGGGCCGAGCCCCACCCCGCGCAGCGACCAGAGGTCGTGGTGGTTGAGCGAGCTGGCCCGCACCTGCACGGTGACCCAGTCCTCCTGCGGGTGGGCCGGCTCGGGGCGGTCGCCGACGCTGAGCGCGGCGAGCGGGTTGTCGGCGTCGAAGCTCGAGGCATAGGCGGCACGCATGGTCGGCACGGTAACAAGCTGAGCGCACGTTAAGAAGGGGCCCTTCCCATCAAAACGCGATAAGAAGGGCCCGTGCTTCCGTGAGGTGCCGGTCAGCGGCGGGCGACGCCGTCTCGGCGGGCGGCCTCGGCCACCGCCTCGGCGACCGCGGGGGCGACCCGCGGGTCCAGCGGGGAGGGCACGATCGCCTCGGCGGTCAGCGACTCGGCGACCACGCCGGCGATCGCGTCGGCGGCGGCCACCTTCATCCCCTCGGTGATCCGGGTGGCCCGGGCGTCCAGCGCACCCCGGAACACGCCGGGGAAGGCGAGCACGTTGTTGATCTGGTTGGGATAGTCGCTGCGGCCGGTGGCGACCACCGCCACGTGCCGGGCGGCCACCTCCGGGTGCACCTCGGGGGTCGGGTTGGCCAGCGCGAAGACGATGCCGCCCGGGGCCATCCCGGCCACCGCCGCCTCGGGGATCTGCCCGCCGGAGACACCGATCAGCACGTCGGCGCCGCGCAGCGCCTCGGTGATGTCGCCCTGCCGGCCCTCGGCGTTGGTGGTCTCCGCCAGCTCCGCCTTGGTCCCGGTCAGCTCGCGATGCCGGCCGATGATCCCCTTGGAGTCGCAGACCACCACCTGGTCCGGGTTCACTCCGCCGGCGACCAGCATCTTCGTCACCGCCACCCCGGCCGCGCCGGCGCCGCTGACCGCTACCCGCAGGTCGCCGAGCTTGCGGTTGAGCAGGGTGGCCGCGTTGCGCAGCGCGGCCAGCACCACGATCGCGGTGCCGTGCTGGTCGTCGTGGAAGACCGGGATCGGCAGGATCTCGTCCAGCCGGCGTTCCACCTCGAAGCAGCGCGGGGCGCTGATGTCCTCCAGGTTGATCCCACCGAACGACGGGGCGAGCGCCTTGACCGTCGCCACGATCTCGTCCACGTCCTGGGTGTCCAGGCAGATCGGCACCGCGTCCACGCCGCCGAACTGCTTGAACAGCACCGCCTTGCCCTCCATCACCGGCAGCGCCGCGCGGGGGCCGATGTTGCCGAGGCCGAGTACGGCGGAGCCGTCGGTCACCACGGCAACGGTGTGCGACACCCAGGTGTAGTCGTCGGCGAGGGCGGGGTCGGCGGCGATCGCCTCACACACCCGGGCCACCCCCGGGGTGTACGCGAGGGAAAGGTCTTCCCGGCTGGTCAGCGGAACGGTCGAGGCGATGGCCATCTTGCCGCCGGCGTGCAGCCGGAAGACGGGATCAGCGGGGTCCACGGTGGACGAAGACATTGGTGACTCCAGGATCTGTCGAGCAGACGGACCGGCCGGCTCGGGCGCGAGGTCAGCGGCGAGCGGGGCGGGCGGTGCGGGGGTCACCCGGGCACTTTCCGAGCATAGTGGCGCACCCGGAGCGAGGATGTGAGCGGGGTCATATCCGCCGGCGGCGCACCCGGCCCGGCCGGGGCCAGTACCGGGCCACCACCCGGCCCCGCACGTCGGCCACCCCGTACGCCCGGGAGTCGTCGGCGACCAGGTCGTTGTCGCCGCGTACCCACCAGCCGCCGTCCTGCGGGCGGACCGCGCGCTTAACGACCAGCAGGTCGGGGCGGCTGCGGAAGACCGCGACCACCACGTCGCCGGGCCGGACGGCCCGGCCCCCGGTGCGCACCAGCACCGCGTCGCCGTGCCGCAGCGTCGGGGACATGGAGGGTCCGGTGACCAGCACGGGCACCAGCGGGCCGCGCAGCTCGGGCACGGCCGGGTCTTTTGCGGCGCGCATCGGGTTTCACCTCCCGCCCGCCGGGGAGCATGTCCAGGAGTAATGTCGGCTTCGATCATCGCAAACATCCCATGGAGGACCCTGATGCGCCTTCCTCGCATCCTTTCGCCCCGTGTGACCGCCAGCGCGCACTGCGACCTGCCGTGCGGCGTGTACGACCCGGCGCAGGCCCGGATCGAGGCCGAGTCGGTCAAAATGATCTGCGAGAAGTACCAGGCGAACACCGACCCCGAGTTCCGCACCCGGGCGATCCTGATCAAGGAGCAGCGGGCCGAGCTGGTCAAGCACCACCTGTGGGTGCTGTGGACCGACTACTTCAAGCCGGCCCACTTCGAGAAGTACCCGAACCTGCACACGCTCTTCAACGAGGCCACCAAGATCGCCGGCGCCAGCGGTGCCAAGGGCAGCGTGGACCCGGCCAAGGCCGACGAGCTGCTGCAGAAGATCGACGAGATCTCCAAGATCTTCTGGGAGACCAAGAAGGCGTGACCCTGGCTGCCCAGGCACCGACGATCCGGCCGGCGCGTCCCGAGGACGTGCCGGCCGTCGTCGCGATGGTGCACGAACTCGCCGAGTACGAGCGTGCCCCCGAGCAGTGCCACCTGACCGCCGAGCAGCTGACCGCCGCCCTGTTCGGGCCGGCCCCGGCGCTGCACGGGCACGTCGCGGTGGACGCCCGGGACGAGCCGCTCGGCTTCGCGCTGTGGTTCCTGAACTTCTCCACCTGGGAAGGCGTGCACGGCATCTACCTGGAGGACCTGTACGTCCGCCCGGCCGCCCGGGGCAGCGGGGCGGGTCGGCTGCTGCTGGCCACCCTCGCCGCGCTCTGCCTCGAGCGGGGCTACCGGCGGCTCGACTGGTGGATGCTCGACTGGAATCCGGCGGCCGGCTTCTACGCCGCCATCGGGGCGGAGCCGATGGACGAGTGGGTGCCGTACCGGCTCACCGGCCCGGCGCTGCACGGCCTCGCCGCGCAGGCGACGCCCGCGCCCACCCATCCGCACACCTGACCGGGTAGAGTTCCGCACCGGGGGGATGAGGCGTGACTCAACTGACCGGCCAGCCGACGACTGACGACGACGTGGTGCACCTCACCGTGCCCGCCGACGGCGGTTACCTCGGCGTGCTCCGTACCGCCACGGCGGGTCTCGCGGCCCGCCTCCAGTTCGCTCTCGACGAGATCGAGGACCTGCGCATCGCCGTCGACGAGGCGTGCGCCATGCTGCTCGCGATCGCCACCCGGAACGCCGAGCTGGAGTGCCGCTTCGCGGTGACCGACGACGCGCTCACCATCGAGGTGACCGTGCCGACCGTCCGGGGCGCCACGCTCCCCGCCGAGTCGTCCTTCGCCTGGAAGGTGCTCACCGCGCTGACCACCTCGGCGGCCGCCAAGGCGGCCGACGGCCGGGCCACCATCTCGCTGCTCACCCGTCGCGCCTCCGGCTACTGAACCCCGTCGCCACGCGGCGCAGCCGCGTGCACACAGCGTCGCGCGAACGGCCGGCGGATCACTCGAAGCCGAGCGCCCGGTTGGTCGGCGGGCTGACCAGCAGGCCGGTGACGCCCAGGCCCAGGACCATCAGCGGCAGGCCGAGCCAGCCCAGCCCGCCCTGGGTCATGTACCAGCCGATCGGCAACAGCATCAGCTGAAGCACGATGGCCGGGGCCCGGGCGCCGGTCCTGCGGCGGGCCAACGCGCCGCCGAGGGCCCAGAGCGCCGCCGCGCCGACGAGCGCGAACGCCGTGACCAGCAGCGCCGAGGTGAGGTCGGTCGTGGTGGCGGTGAGGTCGGACCAGATCAGCCAGACCGCGACCAGGCCGAGCGCCACCGCCTCGGCGCGCAGCAGGCGTACCGCCCAACGGAGTGTGTCGGGAATCGGGTCGGAGTCGAGGGTCACGCGCGACACGATACCCGTGAGTAGTCGCGGTACAGTGCCGCCCATGCGGGCCGTCCTGGTGGTCAATCCGAAGGCCACCACCACCAGCGAACGCAGCCGAGACGTCCTGGTCCGGGCGTTGCGCAGCGAAGTCGACCTGTCGGTGCGGTACACCCGCCGACGGGGCCACGCCATGGACCTGGCCCGGGAGGCCGCCGAGGAGGGCGTCGACCTGGTGGTCACGCTGGGTGGTGACGGCACGGTCAACGAGGTGGTGAACGGCCTGATGGCGGCCGAGCCGCCGACGTTCCGGACCGGCGACACGCCGGCGGAACGGCTGCCCGCCCTGGCCACCGTCCCCGGCGGCTCGACGAACGTCTTCGCCCGGGCGCTGGGGCTGCCCCGGGAATGGCCGGACGGGACCAGCATGATCCTGGAGGGGCTGCGCCTGGGCCGCGCCCGGACGATCGGACTGGGCCGGGCGGACGACCGGTACTTCACCTTCTGCGCGGGCTTCGGCGTCGACGCCGCGGTGATCCATCGGGTCGAGCAGGCCCGCCGGAAGGGCCGGGTCTCCACGCCCGCGCTCTACCTGCGGTCGACCGTCGGCCAGTACTTCTTCGCCTCGAACCGGCGGCATCCCGCGATCAGCCTGGAACGCCCGGGCGAGCAGGCCGAGGGCGAACTGGCGACGGTCATCATCCAGAACACCGCGCCGTGGACGTACCTGGGCGAGCGCGAGATCAACCCGAACCCGGAGGCCTCGTTCGACCTCGGCCTGGACGTGCTGGCGATGCGTCAGCTCCGGGTCGCCAGTACGGCACGAACGGTGACCCAGTCCTTCTCCCGGAATCCCGATCCGCGCGGTCGTCAGGTGCTGCGACTGCACGACGTGCCGGAGTTCACCCTGCTCTCGGCCCGCCCACAGGCTTTTCAGCTCGACGGGGACTACGTCGGTGAGCGGGAGAAAATCAGATTCACCTCCGTTCCGGCCGCACTGAGAGTAATCTGCTAGGTCTCGGGTACTCCCGTCGGTTGACGCGGTCACCCATCGCAGCCCACGCGGTGGCCGCCACACCGAAGGGCAGGTGCCGGAAATGTCAGCAATGTCACGTGGACTGTACTATATTGATCCTCGACTGTGGTACGGCGGGTAGCCAGAGCGCTCTGGAACCCGGACAAAAGGGTCGTGAGCTTGCTCACCGCGTGGAGTTTTTCCAAGCGTCACCCTTGACATCGCGACAGTTCGTGAAAGTATTCACAAGCGAACTTGTGTTACCGGGACATTGCCTGGATATGCTCGGCAGGTTGAGCTGTTCCAGCAGGTCCAGGGACCCGCAGCCTGCTCACGCAGAGCCGAATTGATGAATGCTGAACGTCACCAATCGGCATTGCGGATGCATATAGGAAAAGCACGAAGCGATATCTGCCACCCATCCAGAATGAGGAGTGTTGCCGCCATGGACTGGCGTCACCATGCTGTCTGCCGCGACGAGGACCCGGAGCTGTTCTTCCCAATCGGGACGTCCGGTCCGGCTCTCCTGCAGGTCGAGCAGGCCAAGGCCGTCTGCCGGCGCTGCTCCGTGACCGACGAGTGCCTGAAGTGGGCGCTCGAGTCCGGTCAGGATGCCGGCGTCTGGGGCGGGATGAGCGAAGAGGAGCGCCGTGCGGTCAAGCGCCGCGGCGGTCTCCGGGTGCTGCGCGCTCACTCCGCCTGATCACACCACACAGCTGTACGCCCCGGCAGGGTCACCTGCCGGGGCGTTGTGCTGTCCGGGAGCCGCTGCCGGGAACGTGGGCAGCGCCGTCGGAGATCAGTGCGGCTGCGTGGCGTCGACGCGGCGGAGGACCAGGTCGGCGAGGTCGGGGGCGTCCGTGAGCGGGGCGGCCACCGCCGTCGCACCAGCGTCCCGGGCCGCCTCCCGCACCGCGTCGTGAAACACGCCGGGAGCCAGGAAGTAGGCGGCCACCGCGACCCGAAGTGCGCCCGCCGCGCGCAGCTTCGCCACCGCGACGCCGGCCGGCGGAGGCGCCGCCGAGGCGTACGACACCCTGCAGGGGACGCCCAGCTCCGCGCCGAGCGCCGCCGCGACCCGCCCCACCGAACCGCGGGCCCGGAAGTCCCGGGTCCCCGCCGCCGCCAGTACCAGGGCGTCCACGGGCCCGGGTTCCGCCTCGACCAGCCGCCGGCGCAGCCCGGCCAGGAGCCCGCCGTCCACCACCCCGTCGGCTGGTCCCAGCACGTCGGTGATCCGGACGTCCAGCGGGGTCCCCGACTCCCGCGCGGCGGCGACCGCCGCCGGGATGTCGACCTTCCGGTGGTACGCGGCGGTCAGCAGCAACGGCACCAGCACCGCCCGGGGATGTCCCGCGGCGGCGAGATCGCGCAGCACGCCGGCCGGCCCGGGCTCGGTGTGGTCCAGCCAGCTCGACAGCACCGTGCTACCGGGACGGGCCGCTTCGACGGCCCGGGCCAGCGCGCGGGTCGCCTCGGCGGCGCGGGGATCGCGGCTGCCGTGCGCGACCAGGACCACCGGGGCCGCCCCGACCACCGCCCCGGCGCCCGTCGAGGTCACATGTGCAGGCCGCACTCGGTCTTCTCGAACATGGCCCACCGGCCCGCCCGGGGGTCCTCCCCCGCCTTCGTCCGGCGGGTGCAGGGCCAGCAGCCGATCGAGCCGTAGCCGCGGCTGAGCAACTCGTTGACCGGAATGTCGTACCGGGAGATGTAGGCGTCCACGTCGCGCTGGGTCCAGGTCGCGATCGGGTTCACCTTGACCTTGCCGCGCCTGGCGTCGAAGGTGACCACCGGCGTGTTGGCCCGGGTCGGCGACTCGTCCCGGCGCAGCCCCGCCGCCCAGGCGTCGTAGCCGGTCAGGGCCCGCTCCAGCGGCTCGACCTTGCGCAGCTGGCAGCATTCGTCCGGGGACTTGCTGAACAGCCGGGGGCCGTACTGACCGTCCTGCTGCCCCACCGTCATCCGGGGGCGGATCGAGCGGACGTTCACCGGCAACCGCCGGGCCACCTCGTCGCGGACCCGCAGCGTCTCCGGGAAGTGCAGCCCGGTGTCCAGGAAGACCACGTCCACCCCGGGCGCGACCCGGGAGACCAGGTGCGCCAGCACCCCGTCCGCCATGGAGCTGGTGACGCAGAACCGGTCGCCGAAGGTCTCGGCGGCCCAGCGGGCGATCTCCAGCGCGGGGGCGCCCTCCAGCTCCCGGCCGGCCGTCTCGGCCAGCGCGCGCAGCTCCTCGGCGTCACGTCGCTGCGGGTCGGCCGGTGTCGGGCCACCGAGGCCGACCAGGCCCAGGTTGGTGGCGGAAACCAGGTTCATCGGGCCACCGCCCTACTGAGCAGGCCGGTGAACTTCACGGTGAAGACCCGCGCGCAGGCGTGGCACTCCCAGGCGCCGTGCCCGGCCTCGCTCGGCCGCAGGTCCTCCTCACCGCAGTACGGGCAGTACAGCGGTGCGGATCGAACGTCACTCATCGCAACTCCTCCTCGTCGACCCTGATCACCCAGTTGGCGAACGTCTCGCCCTCGATCCGGCCGGCCAGGTAGCGGCGGGCCAGTCGCTCCACGTACTCCGGAAGTTCCTCGGCGGTGGTCTTCAGGCCGCGCAGCTTGCGGCCGAAGCCGGCGGTCTGCCCCTGCGCCATGCCCAGCCCGCCGCCGAGGTGTACCTGGAAGCCCTCCACCTGGCGGCCGTCCGGACCGACCACCAGCTGGCCCTTCAGGCCGATGTCGGCCACCTGGGTCCGGGCGCAGGCGTTCGGGCAGCCGTTGAGGTGGATGGAGATGTCCGCGTCGAAGTCGCGCAGCCGCTCCTCCAGCCGGGCCACCAGTTCCTCACCACGCGCCTTCGTCTCGACGATGGCGAGCTTGCAGAACTCGATGCCGGTGCAGGCCATGGTGCCGCGCCGCCAGGCCGATGGCCGGGCCACCAGGCCGATCCGGCGCAGCGCCGCGACCAGGGACTCCGTCCGCTCCGGCGCCACGTCGAGGACCAGCAGCTTCTGGTACGGAGTGAGCCGCACCCGGTCGCTGCCGTGCGCCTCGACCACGTCGGCCAGCTCGGCGAGCTGCCCGCCGGAGACCCGACCCACCACGGGGGCCGCCCCGACGTAGTTGCGCCCGTCGCGCTGCCGCTGCACGCCGATGTGGTCGATCGACTTGCTCGGCAGCTCCGGCGCCGGGCCGTCGAGCAGCGTACGGCCCAGGTATTCCTTCTCCAGCACCTCGCGGAACTTCTCCACGCCCCAGTCGGCGACCAGGAACTTCAGCCGGGCCCGGTTGCGTAGCCGGCGGTAGCCGTAGTCGCGGAAGATGCCGACCACGCCGGCCCAGACGTCCGGCACCTCGGCCAGCGGCACCCAGACGCCGAGCCGCTTGGCCAACATCGGGTTGGTGGAGAGGCCGCCGCCGACCCAGACGTCGAACCCCGGGCCGTGCTCGGGGTGGTCGACGCCGAGGAACGCGATGTCGTTCGCCTCGTACGGAGTGTCGACCAGCCAGGAGATCGAGGTCTTGAACTTGCGCGGCAGGTTGGAGAACTGCTTGTCGCCGACGTACCGGCTCACGATCTCGTCGATCGCCGGGGTCGGGTCGAGCAGCTCGGCCTCGGCCACCCCGGCGACCGGGCTGCCGAGCACGATGCGCGGGCAGTCACCGCACGCCTCGGTGGTCTGCAGGCCGACCGCCTCCAGCCGGCGCCAGATCTCCGGCATGTCCTCGACCCGGATCCAGTGGAACTGGATGTTCTGCCGGTCGGTGATGTCGGCGGTGTCCCGGGCGAACTCCCGGGAGATGTCGGCGATGACCCGGAGCTGGGCCAGGTTGAGCTGGCCGCCGTCGACCCGGACCCGGAGCATGAAGAACTCGTCCTCCAGCTCGTGCGGCTCCAGCACGGCGGTACGCCCGCCGTCGATGCCGGCCTTGCGCTGGGTGTAGAGCCCCCACCAGCGGAACCGGCCCCGCAGGTCCTGCGGATCGATCGAGGCGAAGCCCTGGTGGGCGTAGATGTTCTCGATCCGGGCCCGGACGTTCAGCGGATCGTCGTCCTTCTTGATCCGCTCGTTGGCGTTGAGCGGCTCGCGGTGTCCGAGCGCCCACTGCCCCTCCCCGCGCGGCCGGCGGGGGGCCCGGGCGGCGGGGGTCGCCAGGGTCTCGGGCCGGGTCGGGGTGCTGCTGACCGCCATCGCGGCGTCCTCCGTTGTCTGCTGTGCCTGAACGCGGACGCGGCGGCCGGCCCTGAGAAGGGCCTTGGACGGCGATGTCTTCGACGGCCGGCGCGGAACGCGCCCGAGACGGATGGGTCGGGCGTCGTCAGTTGGCCGGACAGATCGCGCTGCGCACACGGCCGTAGTCGACGTGGCGACGGACCACGAAGCGGCGGACGACAGCGGCGGTCATGGGGCCAATGCTCCCACACCCCCGGATGACCGGCCAATGACCGCGTGTGCGATCCCACATCACGGGCCGGCCCGGACCGGGCCGCGCCCGGGCCCGCTCTCGCGCCGTGCTCCAGCATGATCACGCTCGATCCCGGAAACAGTGGCCTCCGCCGGGCGGCGAGGGCACTACATCCAGGATCGAGCGTGATCTTCGGGCCTCCTCGGGTCGGCACTGCGGCGGGGTGGCGTGTGGCAGGCTCGACCCGTGGGCAGAATGTCCGGAAGGCGACGGTTGACGCAGGCCCGGCGTCCCGGGCCGGTCGAGGCCGACCCGGTCGAGGCCGGCTCCGCCGGGGCGGGGCCGGCGTGGACGGGGCCGGTCTGGGTCGGACCGACGGTGCTCACGCTGGCCGTCGCCGTCACCGGAGTGAGCCGGGCGCAGCTCTGGCGGGACGAGCTCGCGACCTGGAGCGCGGCGACCCGGCCGGTCGGCGACCTGGTCCGGCTGGCCGGCACCATCGACGCCGCCACCGGGCCGTACTACCTGCTCATGCACGGCTGGATCGCGCTGTTCGGGGACTCGACGACCGCGCTGCGACTGCCATCGGTGCTGGCCATGGCGGCCGCCGCCGGGCTGACCGCCCGGCTCGGCGAGCGGCTGGTCGACGCCCGCGTCGGGCTGCTGGCGGGTCTGCTCTTCGCCGTCCTCCCCGGCACCTCCCGGTACGCCCAGGAGGCGCGCCCGTACGCGCTGGCCACGGTCCTCGCCGTGCTCGCCACCCTGCTGCTCGTCGAGGCGCTACGCCGACCGTCGTGGGCCCGCTGGGCGGGTTACGCCGCCGCCGTCGCCGGGCTGGGCCTGACCCACCTGATCGCGCTCACCCTGCTCGCCGCGCACGCGGTGGCGGTGCTGCTGGTCCAGTGGCGCACCCCGGCGGCCGCCGGGCGGGGCGGCGAGCGGCGGGCGGGTCGCCATGTCCTGTGGCGGTGGCTGGTGGCGTTGCTGCCGGCCGTACTGCTGGTCAGCCCGCTGGTGCTGGCGGCCCGCGGGCAGCGGTCCCGGCAGCTCGACTGGGTGGACCCGGCCCGGCTGGCCGACCTGGCGGCGCTGCCCGGCGGGGTCGCGCAGAGCGGCGCGGTGGGCGGGCTGCTGCTCGGTCTCGCCGCGCTGGGCGCCGGACGGCTCGGCCGGCGGGCGCTGCTGCCCGCCGCCTGCGTGCTGCTGCCGGTGCTGCTGGTCTTCGCGGCGGGGCTGGTCGTACCGCTCTGGGTGCCGCGCTACCTGGTCTTCACCGTGCCGTTCGGCTGCCTGCTGGCCGGCGCGGCGCTGGCCGGCGTACGGCTGGCGCCGGCGCTCGCCGTGGTGGCGCTGGCCGGCCTGCTCGGCCTGCCCGACCAGGCGGGACTGCGCCACACCCACGAGTGGCCGCGCAGCGCCCCCGTCGACTACCGGGGCGCGGCCCGGGTGATCGCCGACCACGAACAGCCCGGCGACGTGATCGTCTTCTCCCCCCGGGACAGTTGGCTCTTCCTCGACCTCGGCACCGCGTACCACCTCGGGTCGCGGCAGCCCCGCGACGTGCTGGTGGTACGCGACCAGCGGCAGCGCGCGGACCTCTGGGCCAACGAGTGCGACCGGCCGGCGGAGTGCCTGGCCGGCGCGCGCCGGGTCTGGCTGGTGGTCGCCGGGCGACGGAGCGACCCGGTGGCCGCCGTGCCGGGGGCGAAAGGTGCGGCGCTGCGGGACGGCTTCACCGTCCGCCAGGTCTGGCCCCGCCCCGGCCTGACCGTCACCCTGCTCACCCGCTGACCCGCGCCACCCCACCCCCGGCGCGCGGCGCGGCGGCGCGGGCACGCGGCGGGGTCAGGGGGTGAGGCGGTCGGCGGAGCCGCGGGCGAGGGGAACCACCAGCACCGCCTCGGTGCCGCCGGTGGCGCCGTTGCGTAGTTCGATGGTGCCGCGGAGTTCCCCGGTCACCAGCGCCCGGACGATCTGCAGGCCGAGCCGGCCGCCGCGTTCGGCGTCGAACTGCTCGGGCAGGCCGCGCCCGTTGTCGGCGACCGAGACGTGCAGTTGTTTGCGGAACCGGTGCGCGGACACCACCACCTCGGGCTTCCCGTCCCCCTCGGTAACGGCCGCGCCTTCCTCCCCGGCGGGCGGGAAGCCGTGCTCGACGGCGTTGAGCAGCAGCTCGTTGAGGACCATCACCAGCGAGGTGGCGATCTCGGCCGGCAGCACGCCGAAGCTGCCCTTGCGGCGCATGCCGACGGTCACCTCGGTCGCGGCGACCTCGGTGGCCGCGCTGGCCACCCGGTCGACGATCCCGTCGAACTCGACCGCCTCGTCGCTGGACATGGAGAGCGTCTCGTGCACCAGGGCGATCGAGGCGACCCGGCGGACCGACTCCTCCAGGGCGACCCGGGCCTCGGGCATGGACACCCGGCGGGCCTGCAGGCGCAGCAGCGCGGCCACGGTCTGGAGGTTGTTCTTCACCCGGTGGTGGATCTCCCGGATGGTGGCGTCCTTGGTGATCAGGGCGCGGTCCCGGCGGCGTACCTCGGTGATGTCGCGGACCAGCACCAGCGCGCCGATCGGCACTCCGGCCGGCATCAGCGGCAGCGCCCGGGTGAGCATGGTGGCGCCCCGGGCGTCGATCTCCCGCCGGGGTGGGGCATCCCCGCGCAGCGCGGCCAGGATGGCGTTCGCCGCGTCGGTGCCCTCCAGCGGGTCGCCGGCCAGCCGGCGGTGCAGCTTGGCGAGGTCCTCCCCCACCAGGTGGGAGGCGTAGCCCAGCCGCCGGTAGGCGGACTGCGCGTTCGGGCTGGCGTAGGTGACCTTGCCGTTGGCGTCCAGCCGGACGAGGCCGTCGCCGACCCGGGGCGCCGAGGTGGTCTCGCCGGGATGCCGGGGCGGCGGGAACGTGCCGTCGGCGATCATCTGGGCCAGGTCGTCGGCGGTGGTGAGGTAGTTCAGTTCGAGCTGGCTGGGCGTCCGGGCGGTGGAGAGGTTGGTGTCCCGGCCGACCACGGCGACGACCTCGCCGGCCTCGCCGTCGGCGGTACGCAGCCGGACCGGGATCGCCTCGTGCCGGGCGGGCACGTCGCCGTACCAGACGGGGTCGCCCTCCCGCCAGATCCGGCCCTGCCGGTGGGCGACCTCCAGGTGCGCCACCTCCGGCCCGCCGACGATCCGTCCCACCTGGTCGTCCAGGTACGCGGTGGGGGCGGTCGTCGGGCGGACCTGGGCGACGCAGAGGAAGGTCCCGTCGCCGTCCACCGGCACCCAGAGCAGCAGGTCGGCGAAGGAGAGGTCGGACAGCAGCTGCCAGTCCCCCGCGATCCGGTGCAGGTGGTCGATGTCGGCCGGGCGGAGCCGGGTGTGCTCGTCGGCGAGGTCGCGCAGCGTGGACACGAGACACAGCGTGCCACGCCGGAGGTCACATCGTCGCGGTGACCTTCTTCAGCCCGCGCGGGGCGTCGGGGTCCTCGCCCCGGGCCAGCGCCAGGGCCAGCGCGAGCCGCTGCAACGGGAGGATGTCCAGCAGCGGGGCGTACCGCTCGTCGACCTCGGGGACGGCCATCCGGGTGGCCCCCTCGACGTCGGCGGAGCCGACCACCACCACGTCGGCGCGGCGCTCGCCGAGCCGGGGCAGCACCTCTCCCATGGACCGGCCGCCGGGGCCGGAGCCGACCACGGCGAGCACCGGGACGTCCGGGTCGGTCATGGCGAGCGGGCCGTGCAGCAGGTCGGCTCCGGAGAAGGCGAGCGCCGGCAGGTACGAGGTCTCCATGAGTTTCAGCGCCGCCTCCCGCGCGGTCGGGTACGCGTATCCCCGGCCGGTGGTGACGAGCTGGGCGGCGAACCGGTAGCGCGGGGCGAGCTGGGCGGGGGTCGGGTCGGCGAGGGTGCGCTCGGCCAGTTCGGGCAGGGCGGCGAGGGCGGCCCGTTCCTCGGCCGGCAGCGCCCCGTCGCCGGCGCGTACGCCCTCGACGAGCAGCAGCAGCGCGAGCAGTTCGGCGGTGTACGTCTTGGTGGCGGCGACGGCCCGCTCGTGCCCGGCGGCGATGTCGACGGCGAGCTCGGCGGCCTCCACCAGCGGGGAGTCGGGCGCGTTGGTGACGGCGAGGGTGAGCGCGCCGGAGGCCCGGGCGACCCGGAGCACCTCGGCCAGGTCGGGCGAGCCACCGCTCTGGCTGACCCCGATGACCAGAGCGTCGGAGAGGTCGGGCCGGGCGCCGTAGACGGTGATCGCGCTCGGGGAGGCGAGGCCGGCGGGGACGCCGAGGCGGATCTCGGTCAGGTAGGCCGCGTAGAGGGCGGCGTGGTCGGAGGTGCCGCGGGCGGTGAAGACCACGTGCCGGGGCCTGCGCTCGGCGATCACCGCCGCCACCCGGGCGATCGCCCCGGTGTGCTCGGCGGAGAGCAACCGGTCGTAGCCGGCCGGCTGTTCATCGATGTCGGCGGCCATGCCGGCGCCTGGACGGGTCACGGAGAACTCCCCTCTGCGCGATCGACGCGCGATCGGTGCTCAGTCTTGCATCTTTGCGCCCATACGGGCAACGCAACGAACAGCAATGCGCAGTGGATCACCAAATCGACGCACCATCCCCTAGGCTTGCCCGACTGGCGAACCGACTCACCGAGAGGACGACGTGCCCGAGGGAACGGACGACTCCGCGCTCTCCGCGGAGGAGGAGCTCGCGCTCGCCCGGCTGGCGCTGGACGACGGGGACCTCCAGCACGCCGCCGACCACGTCGCCGCCGCCCTCGTCCGGGCCCCCACCCTGCCCGAGGTGCACGAGACCCTGGCCCGGGTCGCCGCGGCCAGCGGCGGCGACCTGGATCTCTTCCCGCTGGGGCCCCACGCATTCGTCGGCGCGGTGGTGGCCCGCGCGCACCTGCTCGCCGCCGCCGGGCGACCGGCCGAAGGACTCGACCTGCTGGCCGCGGCCACCGACTACGCGCCCGGCGCCGACTGGGCCGGCGTGCCCTGGGTGACCGCCCCCGAGCTGCCCGAACGGCTCGACCCCGAGCGGGCCGCCCGGATCCTCCTGCAGATCTGCGCGGCGGTGCCCGACCCGGTGCCCCGCCGCCTCCGCGACCCCCTCCGGCCGTACCTCACCCTGGCCCGCAACGCGGTCGCCGTGCACCCCGGGCACGCGCTGCTACTGGGCGCGGCGTCCGCGCTGGCCCGGCGGATCGGCGAGGTCGCTCTCGCCGTCACCTGGGCTTCCCGGGGGGTACGCGCGGAGTCGACCAAACTCGGCGAGGTCTGGCTCGGGTACGCGTACCGCAGCGCCGGCCGGAGCCGGGACGCCCTCGCCGCGCTCGGCCGCGCCGTCGACCACGACCCCGACGACCTCGCGGTCTACGCCGACATCGCCGGCACGCTCGCCGACACCGGCCGGCTCGACGAGGCCCTCGACTGGATCGACCGGGCCCTCGAGCGCGACCCCACCTTCGACTGCGCCGTGCACACAGCGCACCGGCTGCGCTTCCACCGCGACGGGGACGTGGCGCACCTGGTGGCCCTCGCGGACTTCGTCCGGGACCATCCCGACGACACCCACGAGCACAGCGACCTCGCCGAGTGCTGTCGCAGTCGCCCCTGGCTGGGGCAGGTCACCCCGGCCGGCGGGCCGATGCTGGACGCACTGCGGCAGGCCCTCACCCCCGAGGGCGCCGCCCGGGTCGCCGTACGGCTGGACGCGCTGGAGCCGCCGAGCGCGATGCGTACCGTCGCGGCGGCCGTGCCCGGACTGGACGTCGAGGTCGCCGAGGTGGCCGACCCGGACCCGCGCGAGCCCCGCCGCGCCACCACCTGCCAGCTCTGGCGGTACGACGGCACCACCGCCGCGCCCACCCTGCCGGTCCCGTCGGCCGAGGCGGCGGCGCGGATCCGGCAGCTCGCCCACCCGGCGTGGCCGCACCCGCCGGCCGCGTACGACGCCGCGGTCGGGCTGGCCACCCTGGAGCTGACCGACCTGCTCGGCCTGCTCGTGCATCCGCCCGAGGCGCCGCCGACCGCGCTGGGCCGGGTGCTCGCGGGGCAGGACCCCTCGCTCTGGGTCCGCTGCGTCCAGGTCTGGGCCTGCCTCGGCCTGCTGCACCACCGCACCGACGAACCGTGGGCGGAGTCCACCCGGCGGCGGGTGCTGCTGGAGCTGGTCTGGGGTATTGAGGACTGGATCACCGAGGCGGCGTTGTTCGCCCTGGTCACCGCCGCCTGGGTCGACCCCGCGGTACGCCCCGACGTGGCCCGGGCGGTGGCCGAACGCCTCGAGGACGTCGCGGCCGTGTCCCGCGAACGCCGGGTGCCGATCGCCATCTCCGTGGCTCACCTGGCGCTGGCCGCCCCGGCTCTGGACGAGGCGACGACCGCCCTGGCCCGCGAGTTGATCTCCGACCCGGCCGGCGAGACACGCCGCCCCGGGGCTCTGCGCCGCCTCTGGCGTCGCCTCACCGCCCTCTTCCGCCGCCCCTGACCCTCCACGCCACCCACGATCCCTGGAAATGCGGCGCGGCCACGCCGTACCCCGAGGTGGGTCGGCGTGGCCGCGTAGCGTGCGTCAGGCGACCGGGGCCTTGCCGAGGGCGACCTCGGCCAGCTCGTCCGGCGTGGCGTCCGCTGGCGGGGCGTCGTTGGACGAGCGCAGCGGGACCTCCTTGATGAACCAGGCGAGCACCGGCACTGCAATCGTGAAGACGACCGCCCAGAAGAAGACGTGCGAGATGGCGTCAGAGAGGCCGCCGAGCACCAGCTCGCGCACCTGCGCCGGCAGCTCCTTGAGCTTCTCCAGGTCCATCCGGCCGCCCTCGCCGCCACCGCTGAACGCGCCGCCGGCCGCGGAGTCGGCGAGCCGGTTGGCGAAGATCGCGCCGAAGAGCGAGATGCCGAACGAACCGCCGATCGACCGGAAGAAGGTGGCCGCGCCGCTCGCCGCGCCGAGGTCCTTCTGTTCGACGCTGTTCTGCGCGATCAGCATCGAGGTCTGCATGAGGAAGCCCATGCCGACGCCGAGGACGATCATGTAGAGCGACGACTCGGCCTTGCCGGTGTGCACGTCGAGCCGGGTCAGCAGCGCCAGGCCGACGGTCATCACCACGCCGCCGAGGATCGGGAAGATCCGGTACCGGCCGGTCTTGGTGATCGCCCGGCCGACGACCAGCGAGACGACGAGCATGCCGAACATCAGCGGGAGCAGCAGCAGGCCGCTGTTGGTGGCCGAGGCGCCCTGCACGGTCTGCTGGTAGAGCGGCAGGAAGTTCATCGCGCCGAACATCGCGAAGCCGAGCAGGAAGCCGATCACCGAGATGACGGCGAAGTTGCGGTTGGCGAAGAGCCGCAGCGGCAGGATCGGCTCGGCGGCGCGGCGCTCGACGAGGCCGAAGACGACCAGGGCGACCAGGGCGAGAACGGCGAGGCCGAGGATCTGCGGCGAGGTCCAGTCGTACTGGTTGCCGCCCCAGGTGGTGACCAGCACGATCGAGGTGATGCCGACGGAGAGCAGCGCGGCGCCCAGCCAGTCGATCTTGTGCTCGGTGCGGTACTTCGGCAGGTGCATGGTGGTGGCGAGGACCAGCAGCGCGATGCCGCCCAGCGGCAGGTTCACGTAGAACGCCCAGCGCCAGGAGAGGTTGTCGGTGATGAAGCCGCCGACCAGCGGGCCGGCCACCATGGCGATGGCCATGATGCCGGCGATCATGCCCTGGTAGCGGCCCCGCTCGCGGGGCGGCACCAGGTCACCGATGATCGCCATCACGCCGACCATCAGGCCACCCGCACCGAGGCCCTGGACGGCGCGGAAGGCGATCAGCTCGATCATGCCGTTGTCGACGCCGCCGAGCAGGCCGGAGCCGGACATGCCGCAGAGGGCCGAGCCGATCAGGAAGATCACCACGGAGGTGAGGAAGACGGCCTTGCGTCCGTACAGGTCGCCGAGCTTGCCCCAGATCGGGGTGGAGACCGTGGTGCCGAGCACGTACGCGGTGACCACCCAGGTGAAGTGGTCGACGCCGCCGAACTCGCCGACGATCCTCGGCAGCGCGGTGCTGACGATCATGTTGTCGAGCATCGCCAGCATCATCGCGATCATGAGGCCGAAGAGCACGACCCGGATGTTGGGTCTCGCCGTCGCCTGTGTTTCCTGAGTCATGGGTAAGCTCCCCCGGAGATCTGTCGCACTTACTTGCCGCCCGGCTAGTCACCTTACTAGCCGCACGGTAAGTTGGACAGCAGGAACCGTCAAGTGAGTTGGGTGGTACAGGTGAGGGAGAGCACAGGCGGCACGCGGGAACGCATCCAGGCCGTCGCGCTGGAGCTCTTCACCGAGCAGGGGTACGAGAAGACCTCGCTGCGGGAGATCGCGGAACGGCTGAACGTCACCAAGGCCGCGCTCTACTACCACTTCAAGAGCAAGGACGAGATCGTCAACAGCTTCGTCGAGGACCGGCTGCGCCGGATGGACGAGCTGATCGACTGGGCCCGGTCGCAACCGGCCACCATGGCCACCCGCCGGGCGCTGATCACCCGGTACGCCGACGCCATGTTCGACAGCGAGCAGCCGTCGGTGATGCGCTTCTTCGAGCAGAACCAGACCGTGCTGAAGAGCCTCGCCGCCGGGATGCAGATGCGGGAGCGGATGCTGGGCCTCGCCGACCAGCTCTGCCGGGGCGACGACTCGCCCGCCGCGCAGCTCCGCGCCGCCCTCACCCTGTTCGCCGTGCACAGCAGCTGGTTCGCGGTACGCGCCCGGCACATCACCGACGAGGAGCGAAAGAAGATCGCTCTCGAGGTCGCCGACGAGCTGCTGTCGAAGATCGCCGAGGGCGCCGGTTGACCGAGCCCGGTCACCGGGGTCGGCCCACGCGGCCGGCCGGGCCGGCGTGACCGGCCCTGCGCGGGCTCCCGCCGGCCGGGAAGCGTCGGTCAGGCCGGGTCAGCTCCGGATCAGGTCGAGCCGGAGGCCGAGCAGCTCGACCCCGGGCAGCGGGGACCAGTCCTTCTCCGGCACCCGGACGAAGCCCAGTCGCTCGTAGAGCCGGTGCGCCGGGACGGCCATGCCGCTGCGTACGCAGATCACCACCGCCGAGCAGCCCAGCTCGGTCGCCCGGGCCACGCAGGCGCGGGCCAGCGCCGCCCCGGCGCCACGGCCCTGCGCGGCCGGGTCGACGGCCAGCATCCGGAACTCCGCCTCGCCCGGGCCGGAGAGCTCGGCGTACGGGGTGCCGGCCAGCACGAACGTCACCGCGCCGAGCACCTCGCCGGTGGACCCGTCGACGGCGACCAGCACCTCGCCGGTCGCCGCCCGGGTGGCCACGTCGGCGAGCACCACGGCGTACCCGTTCTCGCCCTTGAGCTGCCCGTCGGCCTCGTAGGCGGCGACCGTCAGCCGGGCCACCGCCGGGTGGTCGGCCGGGTCGGCCCGACGGACGGTGAGGCCGGTCAACCGATCACCGCGATCAGGTCACCGTCCTGCACGACGTCGCCCTCGTTGACGGCCATCTGGGTGACGACGCCGTCCGACTCGGCGATCACCGGGATCTCCATCTTCATCGACTCCAGGATCACCAGCGTGTCCCCCTCGGACACGGTGTCCCCGGCCGACGCGACGACCTTCCAGACGTTCGCCACCATCTCGGCGCGGATCTCCTCGGCCATGTGACGGCCCTCCCTCTCCACCGGTGTGCCTGCGAACGGTATCCAATCATGACCCGGGTCACCGCCGGGCGCGGAGCGGCCACCACGCCGCTTTTGCCCCCGCCGAACCACGGGCGACGCCACCCGCACTAGCATCAGCTCCGTCGGTCTCCGGACGCCCGGAGGACCGGAGGACCGGTACGCGACCTCCGCCGCGCTCGCCCGCGGTCGGACCGTGACCAGCACAAGGAGGCACAGTATGGCGAAGAAGTCCCGCAAGAAGAAGGCCCGGAAGAAGAACGCCGCGAACCACGGCAAGCGCCCCAACTCCTGATCGTCGGCGGGCGCGCCCGCCTCGAGGATCAGCAGCTCCCCCGGCCCCGGGCCGGGACAGACCGGTGGCCCGGGTCGAATCGACCCGGGCCACCGGTGTTGTCAGGTCAGTGCGGCGTGCTCAGTCCGCCAGCTCGCGGGACTCGGTGCCCTCGAAGACCACCAGCTCGGTGAGGCGAACCCGCAGCCGCTCGCGCAGCTGATCGGGCGCGGTCTCGTTGCCGCAGCACCGCGCGACCAGCGCCTTCACCTCCTGCTCGATGCCGTACTCGCGCAGGCAGGGCCCGCACTCGTCGAGGTGGTGGCGGATCAGCATCCGGCGCTCGTCCGCGCACTCCAGATCCAGGTAGAGGTAGACCTCCGCGAGCACCTCGCGGCAGTCCGTCTCGTGCGGCTCTCCACAGCTCACGGTCACACCTCCCGGCCGGCGGCGGCGGTCGAGCCCTTCGACGACGACGGCGCGGCGCTGAAGCCCCGCTCCGCGGCGTACTGCTCGAGCAGCTTGCGCAGATTACGTCGACCGCGGTGCAGCCGGGACATCACCGTGCCGATGGGCGTGCTCATGATGTCGGCGACCTCCTTGTAGGAGAAGCCCTCGACATCGGTGAGGTAGACCGCCATGCGGAACTCCTCCGGCAGCTGCTGGAGGGCCTCCTTGACGTCGCTGTCCGGCAGGCGGTCCAGCGCCTCGGTCTCCGCCGAGCGCAGCCCGCTGGAGGTGTGCGACTCGGCCTCGGCCAGCTGCCAGTCGGTGATCTCCTCGGTGGGCGCCTGCACGGGCTGGCGCTGCCGCTTGCGGTAGGAGTTGATGTAGGTGTTGGTCAGGATCCGGTAGAGCCAGGCCTTGAGGTTCGTGCCCTGCTCGAACTGGTGGAAGGCCGAGTACGCCTTCAGGTACGTCTCCTGGACCAGGTCCTCGGCATCCGCCGGGTTCCGCGTCATCCGCAGCCCGGCAGCGTAGAGCTGATTGACGAAAGGCATCGCGTCCCGCTCGAAGCGGGCCCTGCGCTCGTCCGTCTTCTCGGTGGTCAACCGCACATCCCCTCGCGTCGGATGCTTCCTCGCCGAGGATACGCGTACGGACCTGCCCGCAGATTCACTTCCGGCCGGTGTGCTGGTGCTCACCGCGGCCGACGCTTCAGCGGGCCACTCCGGCGCGTCCAACAGCCGCCTGAGCTGCTGCGCGTCCCGTTCGTCCCGCTCCCGGCTCCGTGTCTCGGTCGGCACCGGTCACCCCCCTCGGCTGGAAATGTCATCCAGGGGTAGTAACCGCGCCACGGGTCGACACATTCCGTCACCCCCGCCATTCCTGGTCCCGGCCCCGGCCGCGACCGACGCTGGGACCAGGAAGGGCCTGGGAGGATGGCGCCGGTCGCCCGAACCGGACGCCCGACACCACCCGATCAACGACGTGCGGGGGCTGCCGGTCACGCCGGGCGGCGGGTCCGACCGGGACGAAGCGGGCAAGACCCCCGCTCGACCACTGAGGCGATGCCCGGCCGCGCGCCCGGAGACCACGGCGTCCCGGTACGCCCGATCTTCCGGTCGGTCAGTCCACCCAGCCCCGGGTACGCAGCCAACGCAGCACCTCGCCGGCCGCGCCGGCCGGGTCGCGGCGCAGGTCGTGACGCTCGCCGGGGCGCAGCACCACGTCCACCCCGGGCGCCGGGTCGGGCGCCCCGAAGGGGTCCCGGTCGCCGTTGACCACCAGGGTCGGCAGCCCGGTCGCCAGTTCCGCGGCCCGGGAGCGTTCCGGGCGGCCCGGCGGGTGCAGCGGGAACGCCCGCGCGACGATGCCGGCGGCGCCGACCGCCCCCGCCGTCCGGCAGGCGACCCGGGCCCCGCTGGAACGCCCGCCGACCACCCAGCGGGACACCCCCGGGTGGCGCTGCCGCAGCGCGGTCAGCACCGCCGTCCACGCCTCGTCGAGCTGGCCGGCCGGGGCCGGCGCCCGACGGCCGGCTACGCGGTAGGGCTGGGTCACCCGGGCCACCGCCAGCCCGGCGTCGACCGCCGCGTCCCGGACCGCGAGCAGGTCCGGCGCGTCGACCCCGCCGCCGGCGCCGTGCCCCAGCACGAGCAGGGTCGACGCCGGTCCGGTCGGCAGGTCGGTGTCGACCCGGGCCGGTCCACGCGGTGTCTCGATCTCGTCGCTGCGCCCCACCGACCCATTCTGCGTCCCGGGCCTGACCGGACAGCGGCCACCAGCTCCGCGTGGCGGATGCCGGAAACGCCGTCGCCGCCCGTCTCCCCGTCGGGGACCCGGGCGGCGACGGTCACCGCGGACCGGTCAGCTCAGTGGCACCAGGGTCAGCAGGCGGTCGCGGACCGGCGGACCGGCCTCGTCGACCGCGTCCGGATCCGGCTGCACCTCGCTGCGCCACGCGACGAGCATCGCCCGCCGCTCGCGGGGCGTCGTGCCGCCCCAGACGCCGTGGCAGTCCCCCACCTCCAGCGCCCAGGCCAGGCAGGAGCCCTGGACATCACAACTGCGGCAGAGCGCCACGGCCGCGTCGGCCGGTTCGTTGGGTGCCGGAAAGAACGTTTCCGGATCCACCCTCTGGCAGGTCCCTCTGGTCCGCCACGCATCGTCGTGTCGCCGCTCGCGCAACGCCCGCAGCAGTCGCGGATCTCGTCGTGCGGCGGCCACCTCGTGCGGGCGGGGCATACGTGCCCGTGTCAAATCCACCCACCTCCCCCGTGGGACCGGCAAGATCACAAAGATCGATGGAGGTCATCCGCCCCGTGCGAATCGACGCCCACCACCGGCGCTGTGTTCTATCGCACTTGCGGACACGGGGACAAGACTCTGCGGCAAAGATGACTGAAGGGCCGGGCGACGTTTCAGGCGAACCACGGCAAATCCGCACACGACAATGTGCCGACAGTGATCAGAACAGCGTCATTTCCGGGTCGGCCTCCTCGCGCCCCGGCGAGACCCGGACGGTCAGGCCGGGACCGTCGTTACGGACGTCGCCCACCGCCGAAGAGACCGGGCGGATCTCCAGCCCGGCGAGCCAGGCCGCCGACGGCGGGGCGAGCAGCGCGGCCGGTTCGTCGGTCGGCGTGAGCCAGGTCGCCCAGCGATCCCGGGGCAGCAGGAGCGGCATCCGGTCGTGCACCTCGGCCAGCTCGCCGACCGCCGCCGTGGTGAGCACGCTGAAGGTCAACAGTGGGCTTTCCGCCGCCTCCCAGACCGACCAGATGCCGGCCAGGGCGAGCACCGAGCCGTCCGTCGGCGTCATGAAGTAGGGCTGCCGGCGACCGCCGGGCCCACGGACCCACTCGTACCAGCCGTCGGCGGGAACCAGGCAGCGGCGGCGGGCGAAGGACGGGGCGTACGCCCGGCTGGCGGCGATCGTCTCGGCCCGGGCGTTGATCATGCGGGCCGCGCCGGTGGCGGTGCGGGACCAGTGCGGGATCAGGCCCCAGCGGCCGACGGAGAGCGCGCGGTGCCCCTCCGGGGCCAGCCGGACCAGCGGCACCGGGTCGGTCGGGGCCACGTTGAAGTCCGGGCCGACCGCGCCGCCGGTCTCGTCGTACGACTCGAACAGCCCGCTCAGGTCGCCCGCGCTCCGGGTCGTCGCGTACCTGCCGCACATGGCGCCCACGCTAACCCGCCGACGGCCTCCCGGCTGTCCCGCCAACCGGGAGTCCGCCCGACGGCCGGCTCCGCGGGCCGCGGGACTTGGCAGAATGTAGCCGTGGGGAATCCGACCGCGACCCGGCCGCCGCAGCCGTGGACCGCACCGACCGCCAGCGACCCGGTCGCCACGACGTTGCGCCTGCCCGGTTCCAAGTCGATGACCGCGCGGGCCCTGGTGCTCAGCGCGCTGGCCAGCGGCCCGTCGACGCTGGGCGGCCCGCTGCGGGCCCGGGACACCGAGCTGATGGCGGGCGGGCTGCGCGCCCTGGGCGCGCACATGGCGATCTCCGACGACGACCGCTGGCTGGTCCGGCCGCACCGGCTGGTCGGCCCGGCCCACGTCGACGTCGGCCTGGCCGGCACGGTCATGCGCTTCCTGCCGCCGGTGGCCGGCCTGGCCGAGGGGCGGGTCACCTTCGACGGCGACCCACAGGCCCGGGTCCGCCCGCTCGGCCCGCTGATCGGGGCGTTGCGCTCCCTCGGTGTACGCATCGACACGCCCGCCACCGGCAGCCTGCCGCTGGCGGTCCTCGGCGCCGGCCGGGTCACCGGCGGCGAGGTGGTCATCGACGCCTCCGCCTCCAGCCAGCTCGTCTCCGGGCTGCTGCTGGCCGGCCCGCGCTTCGACCGGGGCGTGGTGGTCCGGCACGAGGGCCCACCGGTCCCCTCCGCGCCGCACCTGCGGATGACCGTGCAGATGCTCCGAGCCGCCGGGGCGGCGGTCGACGACAGCGTCCCCGACGTCTGGACGGTCGAGCCGGGGCCGCTGGCCGGGCGCGGCTGGGAGATCGAGCCGGACCTCTCCGGCGCGGTGCCGTTCTTCGCCGCCGCGCTGGTCACCGGCGGTGAGGTGACCCTGCAGGGCTGGCCGCGCAGCAGCATGCAGCCGGTCGAGCAGCTCCGCGCGCTGCTGCACCGGATGGGCGGCGAGGTGACGCTGACCACCAGCGGGCTCACCGTCCGCGGCACCGGCGCCGTGCACGGCCTGGAGGCCGACCTCTCCGACGTCAGCGAGCTGACCCCGGCGCTGACCGCGCTGGCCATGCTCGCCGACTCGCCGTCCCGGCTGACCGGCGTCGGGCACATCCGCGGGCACGAGACCGACCGGATCGCCGCGCTGGCCCGGGAGTTCACCGCGCTGGGTGCGGACATCACCGAGTCGGACGACGGGTTGGAGATCCGCCCCCGCCCGCTGCGCGGCGGCACCTTCCGGACGTACGCGGACCATCGGATGGCGCACGCCGCCGCGGTGGCCGGGCTGGCCGTACCGGGCATCGAGGTGGACGACGTGGCGTGCACCTCGAAGACCATGCCCGAGTTCCCAGCGCTATGGTCAGCGATGGTGACCGGCAAGAGCTGACGCGACAGGGGGCACGTCCTGGCGACCAAACGGCGCGAGTACGACGAGGACGACGTCCGGGTCCGACCCGGGAAGCCCTCGCGCCCGCGTACGCGCACCCGCCCCCAGCACGCCGAGGCGGTCGACGGTTTCGTGATCGCCGTTGACCGGGGCCGCTACACCTGCGTACGACCGGACGCCAAGCCGGACGACCCGACCGTGACCGCGATGCGGGCCCGGGAGCTGGGGCGCAAGTCGGTGGTGGTGGGCGACCGGGTCTGGCTGGTCGGGGACACCTCCGGGGCACCCGGCGCGCTGGCCCGGATCGTCCGGATCGCCGAGCGCACCTCGGTGCTGCGGCGCACCGCCGAGGACGACGCGACCACCGCCGAGGGCCGGCTGGAGCGGGTCGTGGTGGCCAACGCCGACCAGTTGGTGATCGTCAGCGCGCTGGCCGACCCGCCGCCGCGCACCGGCTTCATCGACCGCTGCCTGGTGGCCGCCTACGACGCGGACATCGAGCCGCTGCTCTGCCTGACCAAGGCCGACCTGGCGGGGCCGGAGGCGGTGGTCGGCTACTACACCGAGCTGGAGCTGCCGTACGTGCTGATCCGGCCGGACTCGGACCTGGACGCCCTGCGCTCGCTGCTCGCCGGGCGCGTCTCGGTCATGGTGGGGCACTCCGGTGTCGGCAAGTCGACGCTGGTCAACCGACTGGTGCCGGCGGCCGGCCGGGCGGTGGGGGTGGTCAGCGCGATCGGCCGCGGCCGGCACACCTCGACCAGCGCGGTGGCGCTGCGGCTGCCGCCCGCACCCGGCGCCAAGGGCGACCCCGGCTGGATCGTCGACACCCCCGGGGTACGCAGCTTCGGGCTGGCGCACGTCTCCGCGGACAGCCTGTTGCACGGCTTCCCCGACCTGGTGGAGGGGACGGTCAACTGCCCGGCGAACTGCCAGCACACCGCCGAGGAGACGGACTGCGCGCTGGACGCCTGGGTGGCCGCCGGTAAGGCCGACCCGCGCCGGCTGGCGTCGTACCGCCGGCTGCTGGCCTCCCGCAGCGGCGAGGGTGACGCGCGCGAGCCCGACCACCGCGGGCCCGGCGAGGGTGACCGGCGCGGTCCGGACGCGCCGGCCGCCGGGTCCTGACCCGGCGGTCGCCGCTACCGTTTCGGGCATGACCGGGTACGCCGACGACCTCGCCCTCGCCCACCTGCTCGCCGACCGGGCCGACGCCATCTCGACGGCCCGGTTCCGCGCCCTCGACCTGCGGGTCGAGTCGAAGCCGGACCTGACCCCGGTCTCCGACGCGGACACCGCGGTCGAGCGGGAGATCCTCGCCCTGCTGGCCGCGCACCGGCCGGGCGACGGCCTGCTCGGCGAGGAGTACGGCGAGCAGCCGGCGGCCGGACCCGACGGGCGGCGCTGGGTGGTCGACCCGATCGACGGCACCAAGAACTTCGTCCGCGGGGTGCCCGTCTGGGCCACCCTGATCGCCCTGCTGGAGGGCGACCGCCCGGTCCTCGGCCTGGTCTCCGCCCCGGCGCTGGGCCGCCGTTGGTGGGCCGCGACGGGCGCGGGCGCGTACACCGGGCCGGACGCCGCCGCCGGCGTGCCGATCCGGGTCTCCGGGGTGAAGGACCTCGCCGACGCCAGCTTCTGCTACTCGTCGCTGACCGGCTGGGAGTCCGCCGGCCGGCTGGACGCGATCCTGCAGATCATGCGGGACACCTGGCGCAGCCGCGCCTACGGCGACTTCTACGGCTACATGCTGCTGGCCGAGGGGGCGCTGGACGTGATGGTGGAGCCGGAGCTCTCGCTGTGGGACGTCGCCGCGCTGGTGCCGATCGTCACCGAGGCCGGCGGCACCGTCACGGACCGGGCCGGCCGACCGGCGCCGGCCGGCGGGGAGAACAGCGCGATCGCCACCAACGGCCTGCTGCACGCCGACATCCTGGGCCGGCTTGGAAGGCCAGCTGCGCGCTGACCCGCCGGTTGCCTCTATCCTCGCCAGGTGGTGTCCTCCGGCTGGTGCTTCCTCGCGGCGATGATTGTCGCGTACGGCTTCGCCAACCTGCTCCAGTCCGTCGCCGCGGCGCGGACCACCGTGCACCACACCTTCGACCCGGGGCTGCTGCTGCGGCTGGCCAGCCACCGGACGTACCTGGTCGGGCTGCTCTGCCAGGTCGTCGGCTTCGTTCTGGCCTTCCTGGCCCGCCGGGACCTGCCGCTCTTCCTGGTGCAGGCCAGCGTGGCGGCCGGGCTGGGGGTGACCGCCATCATCGGTGTGCTGGTGCTCAAGTGGCGGCTGCCGGCCGCCGAGGTGGCGCTGCTGGCGCTGCTCTTCGGCGGGATCACCGCGCTGGTGCTGGCCGCCCAGCCGGCGCCCTCACGGCAGCTCGGGACGGCCGGTCTGATCGGCCTGACGGCGGCGCTCGGGGTGATCGCCGTGGCCGGCTTCTTCGCGGCCCGGCTGCACGGCGCACCCGGCTCGGTGGCGCTCGGCTCGCTGGCCGGCATGGCGTTCTCCGCCGCCGCGGTGGCCGCCCGCCCGCTGGCCTCGGCGGACTCGGCCGAGGCGTTCGTCCGGGACCCGCTGCTCTACCTGCTGATCGTCCACTCGGTGGTGGGGCAGTTGCTCCTCGGCCTGGCGATGCAGCGGGGCTCGACCACGGCGGCGGTGGCGGCGATGGATGCCGCCGGGGCGGTGCCCGCGGCGATCATCGGCCTGCTGCTGCTCAACGACCGGATCTGGCCGGGCCGGGAGTGGCTCGCCGGGGTCGGTTTCCTGATCACGCTGGCCTCGGTGGTCGGGCTGACCCGGTACGCCGAACCGCAGCACCACCACGCGGTCGCCCGCGAGCGGGAGCGCCTGATGATCCGCGCCGGCACCGCCGCCCGCCCGCGCCGCTGACCGCCCGGCCGGCCGGCCCCTGGTCGACCGGCCGGTGGGACCCGCGTCAGGCGGCCTCGACCGGCTTGCGGCGGCGGACCACCCGCTCGTAGAGCCGCTCCAGCGCGCCGGCCGTCCGCTCCCAGGTGTAGCTGCACCGGACCCGGTCGACCGCCGCGTGCCCGTACGCGAACCGCCCGGCGTTGTCGGCCAGCAGCCGGCGCAGGGTGACCCCGAGCGTGCGGACGTCCCCCGGCGGCACGAGCCTGCCGGTCACCTCGTCCACCACCGCGTCGGCGATGCCGCCCATCGCGTAGCCGACGACCGGCACGCCGCAGGCCATCGCCTCCAGCGACACCCGGCCGGCCGACGAGTAGTGCGGCGTGCAGGCGACCACGTCGGCGGAGCGGTACCAGGTGGCCATCTGGTCGTGCGGCACCGCGCCGACCAGCTTCACCTGGTCGGCCACCCCGGTCCGCTCGGCAAGCTCCCGCAGCCGCCGCGCCTCGGCATGGTCGGCCAGCTGCTCGGCGGGCGGCCCGCCGGCGATCACCAGCTCGGCGTCGCCGACCAGCCGCATCGCCCGGATCAGGTCGTCCTGGCCGTGTCCGGCCGAGAGCCCGCCGACGGAGAGGATCCGGGCCCGCTGGTCCCGGGGCGCCGCCTCGCCGTCGGGGTGGAACTGCCCGGTGTCGACCCCGGTCGGCACCATCGCCACCGAGGTGCGTTGCAGTCCCATCCGAGTCAGCTCGTCGACCTCGTCGTTGCACTGCGCGACCGCGATGTCCACCGCCCGGGTCAGGGCCCGCTCCAGCGGGATCCGCTCCCCCGGCCCGTCGTACTGCCGGCCGAGGTGTCGCAGCTGCTCCACGCCGAGCGAGTGGAAGGTCTGCACGACCGGGATGTCGGTCTCCCGCACCCCGTGGGCGGCAGCCAGCCCGCCCACCCAGTAGTGCCCGTGCACCACGTCCGGGACCCAGTCGCCGGACCACCGCTCGGCCAGCCAGCGGCCGTACTCGGCCACGTGCGGCACCAGTGCGGCGGTGGGCAGCGGGATGGGCGGGCCGACCGGCACCCGTTCCAGCCGGTAGCCGTCCACCTCGACGCACTCCGGCTGCCCCGCGGAGTCGCGGCGCTCGTAGACCCGTACGTCGTGGCCCCGGTCGGCGAGCTCGGCGGCGACCCGGGCGATGTGCTGGTGCGTGCCGACGGTCGGACCGTCGACCTGCCTGGACGGGCCGGCGTGCGCGCACACTAGGCCGACGCGCATGGTGCACCTCCATGCGATCTCACGAGCGGTGGGTCCTCCCCGGTCAGAGGGTCCCATTAACCCGACTCTGGTGAGCCGAAACCTGGCAGATCGGGACCGGACCGGCGGAGCGTCGTCGTCGGGACGCACCCTCACGGGACGCGACCTTCCGTCGACCAGGTGACAACTGCCCGCAACCGCCGGGGCACAACCGTGATCCGGCCGACTCCGCCCGCATGACCCAGCCGGAGCGGGGGTACCGGCGAAGAATGCCTCTCACCCGCAATCTCGACGACGCCACGGTCGTCATCACCGGCGCCTCCAGCGGCATCGGCGCGGCGACCGCCTACGCGCTGGCCCGCCGGGGAGCCGACGTGGTGCTCGCGGCCCGCAGCGAGGCGGCCCTCCAGCGGGTCGCCGAGCGCTGCCGGGAACTGGGTGGACGGGCGCTGGTCGTACCCACCGACGTGACCGACCCGGAGGCGGTCGAGCGGCTCGCCGCCCGGGCGGCGGCGGAGTTCGGCCGGGTCGACGGCTGGGTCAACAACGCCGCGGTCAGCGCGGTCGGCCTCTTCGACGAGATCCCGGTGGCGGAGTTCCGGCGGGTGGTGGCGGTGAACCTGCTCGGCACGGCGTACGGGACGAAGGCGGCGCTGCCGTGGCTGGGCGCGGCCGGCGGCGGGGTGCTGGTCAACAACGCCTCGGTGCTGGCCGAGGTGGCGATGCCCTACCAGTCGGCGTACAACGCGACCAAGCACGGCATCCGCGGGCTGGCCGACACGGTGCGGCAGGAGCTGCGGGTTACCGGCCGGGGCAACATCTCCATCTGCACGGTGCTGCCGGCCACCATCGACACCCCGCTCTTCCGGCACGCCGCGAACCACAGCGGCCACGAGCTGACCCCGCCGCCGCCGGTGTACCCGCCCGAGGTGGTCGCCGAGACGATCGTGCGGCTGCTGCGCCGGCCGCGCCGGGAGGCGTACGCCGGTGGCGCCGCGCGGCTGCTCGGCCTGCAGTGGCGACTGGCGCCGGCGCTGGCCGAGCGGGCGCTCGGCTGGTACACCCACCGGACCCAGTTCGGGCCGGGCGTACGCCTCGACAGCACCGGCAACGTCTTCCAGGCCGACGCCGAGGCCGAGCGCTCCGGCGGCTGGCACGGCCGGCGGCGGCAGCTGGTCCGGATGACCGCCGCCTTCGGGTTGGCGGCGGCCGGCACCGCGGTCGGCACGATGGCGGCGAGGACCCGACGATCACGGACGGACCGCTGATGAACCGCACCTACCGGTCGGATGCGCGGCCCGGACCTGGCATGCACAATGGGACGATCATGCCGACGGACGTGCGCTGCCTGGTGGAGACGGACGAATCGTCCGCGGTCGTCAGGCTGACCGGCGTGCTCGACCTGGCGGGCATCGACGCCGTCCGCGCCGCGTTGCTGGCCCGGCTCTGGGCCCGGCCCGGCCCGGTGATCGCCGACCTGTCCCGGCTCCGGGTGGCCGAGCCCGCCGCCCGCGCCGTCCTCGACGACGTGCGCCGGGTGGTGGCCGACTGGCCCGCCTCCGATCTGCTGATCCTCGATCCGGCGGGCGCCCGGGAGGGTGCCGGGCCACCGGTCCGGGCCACCCTGGACGAGGCGCAGGCCGATCTGGTCGGGGCGCCCCTGGCCGCGGTGCTGAACGCCGACCTGCCGGCGGCCGTGGACGCGGCCCGGGAGGCCCGGGCGCTGGTCATCGACGGCTGCGGCCGGTGGGGCGTGCCGGATCTGGCGGAGCCGGGCAGCATCGCGGTCACCGAGATGGTCAACAACGTGGTCGCTCACGCGCGGACCCCGATGACCGTCCGGGTGGCCCCTCGGGACAGCTCCCTGCATCTGGCCGTCCGGGACCACTCCCCCCGGCAGCCCGCGTTCGCCGGGCTGGCTCCGCTGACCTCGGCCGGGGGTCGGGGCCTGCTGCTGATCGACACGGTGGCCCGGCGGTGGGGCAGCACCCCGTTGCCGGACGGCAAGGTCGTGTGGTGCGTCCTGCATGCGGAGGACGAGGCGGCGTACCGGGGCTGACCGGGGCGCGGCCCGACCCGGCTGGGGCGTTTTCTTCCCTTTGCTCCCGATCGCCGGCCCCCGATTCGGTTAATCCGGGCAGCGCAGTGGGTAGTGCTCAGCCATGCGCGACGACGAGTACCCGACCCCCGTGTCCGACCCGGAGGCGGAGGGGCTGCCCGACACCGCCGACGACGACTCCAGCGCCTACGACGACGTCCTGACCGGCCGCGAGGCGGACGGCCCGGAGCCGGCCCAGTTGCCCGGGGATCGCACCCCGGTGGCGGTGGACCGGTTCGGGACCACGGCCGAGGAGCAGCTCGAGGGCGAGTCGCTGGACTACAAGCTCCAGCGGGAGACCTACGAGCGTCCGGCCGACGACCCGCTGGCCGGTCCGGTGAACCCGGACATCGCCGCCGAGGCGGACAGCGAGGAGGCCGCCGCGCAGGCCCAGCTCGACGCCGACGTGATCGACCCGGGCCCCACCTCCGACCCGCACTCTCCGGTCTCGCTCTACGACCACGGCCAGCTCGGCACCGTCGCCGACGCCGAGGTGGGTCGGCTGGTCGAGCCGGACGAGGGCGCCCACACCGACCAGGAGACCGACAATGTCGCGTACGACGCCGGTTCGGCCGGTGGCGGCGCGACCGCCGAGGAGCTGGCCATCCACGAGACCCGCCCGCCGGCGGCGACCTAATCGTCGTCCAGCCCCCGCTCGATGACGTAGCGGGTCAGCTCGACCCGGTTGTGCAACTGGAGCTTGCCGAGCGTGTTCTGCACGTGGTTCTGCACCGTCCGGTGGGAGAGCCTGAGCCGCTCGGCGATCTGCCGGTACGACAGGCCCTTGGCCACCAGGCGCAGCACCTCGGTCTCCCGTTCGGTGAGCCGGGGTGCTGAGTCGTCGGTAGCGCCGGTCGGCGGCCCGGCCGCCAGCCGGCGGTACTCTCCCAGCACCAGCCCGGCGAGCCCCGGCGTGAAGACCGGCTCACCCGCGGCGGTGCGCCGCACCGCGTCGAGGAACTCCGCCGGCGCGGCCGACTTGACCAGGTAGCCGGTGGCACCGGCCTTCACCGCGTCCAGGACGCCCTGCGGCTCGCCGCTGGCGGACAGCATCAGCACCCGCACCTCGGGCAGCGCCGCGCGCAGCCCGCGGATCACCTCGACCCCGGAGACGTCCGGCAGTTGCAGGTCGAGCACGACGACGTCGGGCCGGGCGGCGGCGGCCACCCGCACGGCCTGCCGCCCCTCGCCGCTGGTGGCCACCACCAGGTGACCGGCCTCGGTGAGGTCGCGGGCCACCCCCTCCCGCCACATCGGGTGGTCGTCGACCACCATCACCCGGACCGGGCCCTCGCTCATCGCCCGTCCCTCCGCACGGTCAGCTCGATCTCCGTGCCCTGGCCTGGGGCGGAGACGATCCGGGCTTCGCCGCCGAGGTCGGCCACCCGGCCCCGGATGGACTGGGCCACCCCGAGCCGCCCCTGGGCCACCGCCTCGGCCAGCCGGCCCTCCGGGATCCCCGGCCCCTCGTCGCGTATCGAGACGGTCACCGTCTCCCCCTCGTCCTCGATCAGCACCCAGGCCCGCCCGCCGGCGTGCCGGGCCACGTTGTCCAGCGCCGCGCCGGTGGCGGCGGCCAGTTCCCGGGCGGCCCGCGCGGGCAGCCGGACTCCGCTGGCGGGCGCGGAGACCGCGACCGTCGCCGTGGCGTACCAATCGAGCAGGGTCCGCAGGTCCAGGGTCCCGCTCTCGTCGTCCGGCGGGCCGCCGGAGCGGCCGATCAGCGCCCGCAGCGCGGCCTCCTGCTCGCCGGCCAGCCGGGCCAGCTCGCCGCCCTCACCGTCAAGCTGGGCGCCGCGCCGCTGCACCAGCGCCAGCACCTGGAGCACCGAGTCGTGGATGTCCCGGGCCAGCCGCTCCCGTTCCCGGGTCGCCGCCTCCAACTCGACCGCCCGTTGCAGCCGTTCCTCGGCGGTCACCGCCAACCGGGCGACGTGGCCGACCACCACCCCGGCGAGCAGCATCAGGATCAGGCCGGTCAGCGACGACTGGCTGATCCGCTCGCGGGTGGCCACGTCGACGCCGCCGAGCACCAGGGCGGCGACCGCGCCCCGGCGCCGGCCGCCGGAGACCGCCCAGGCGAGCACCGGTCCGGCCAGCCAGGCGACGGTGAGGGTGGGCACGCCGGCCGCGAGCGCCGCGCGGCCCACCACCCACGGGGTGGCGAGCATGATGGCCAGCACCAGGCCGAGGTCGGCCAGGAGCAGCGGCCAGCGCCGCCCGGCCGGCCGCGCGTAGCCGGCCGCGGTCACCCCGGACCAGGCCAGCATCACCAGCAGTACGCCGCCGGCGGCCAGCGGGTGGGCGTACCGGTCGGCGTCGCGGAGGGCCAGCACCCCGACGTACGCCAGCGAGGCGAACCGGAACACCGCGATGGACCGCCAGAGCGGCACCTCGAGGCCTCCGGGGGACGACGGCATGCGCGACACCATGCCACAGTCCGACGGGACGCCGGGGACGGCGACGGGTGCGGATCGAGAAACCCTGACGTACGGTGGAAATGCCGCGAATAACTCCGAGATCCACCGCCGGGACGGGGCCATGACGAACGCAGCACCTCGCGCACCGCGTACGGTGGTGCCCATCGAACCTTCCCTCCTCATCAGCGAAGCCTTCGATCAGGCACAGGTGACCGCGCTGCGACACTCGGTCACCTCCCGCGCGCACGCCGCGGGCCTCGACGGCCAGCGGCTGGACGACTT
The DNA here is from genome assembly GCF_033804685.1 of Micromonospora sp. RTP1Z1. Taxonomy (NCBI): domain Bacteria; kingdom Bacillati; phylum Actinomycetota; class Actinomycetes; order Micromonosporales; family Micromonosporaceae; genus Micromonospora; species Micromonospora sp. RTP1Z1. The sequence goes on along the minus strand of NZ_JAPFQV010000007.1, from coordinate 86,854 downwards.
CGTTCTGGCGGTCAACGAGCTGATCACCAACGCCGTGCGGCACGGCGGCGGCCAGGGCTCGCTGCGGCTGTGGCGGCGCCCCGGCGAGCTGGTCTGCGAGGTCACCGACTACGGAAACGGGATCAGCTCCCGGCGGCTCGACGACCGCAGCCGCCCGGCCCCGGACACGGCCGGCGGGTGGGGCCTCTGGCTCGCCCGGGAGCTGAGCGACACGATGGAGGTCGAGACCGGCGAGGCCGGCACGGCCGTCCGCATCAGCGCCGGCCTCACCTCGACCGAGCGCGTCGGCCGGCACCGCGCCGGGTAGGTAGCACGGACCAGGGCCACCCGGTCAGCCGAAGAGGGCGCTGACCGACTCGCCGTTGTGGATCCGGCGCATCGCCTCGGCCAGCGCCGGCGCCACCGAGAGCACCTCCAGCTTCGGCACCCGCTTCTCCGGCGGGATCGGCACCGTGTTGGTGCAGACGATCTCCAGCACCCCGTCCAGGGCGCTCAGCCGCTCGAGCGCGCCGCTGGAGAAGAGGCCGTGGGTGCAGGCCAGCCGGATCGAGCGGACCTTCCGCTCGCGCAGGTGCGCGATCAGCTCGATCACCGTGCTGCCCTTGGCGATCTCGTCGTCCAGCACGATCACGTCCCGGTCGGTCACGTCGCCGATCACCGTGCTGATCTTGACCAGGTCGTCGCTGAACCGCTGCTTCGCGCCGGCCGCGACCGGGGTGTCGAGCATCCGGGCGAACGCGGCCGCCTCCTTGGCGTTGCCCAGGTCCGGCGAGACCACCACGGTGTCGCTCAGGTCGTACCCCTTGAAGTGGGCGGCCAGCTCACGCAGCGCGTGCAGATGGTCGACGGGAACGCTGAAGAAGCCGTGCACCTGCGGCGAGTGCAGGGTCATCGCGAGCACACGGTCCGCGCCGGCCGAGGTGAGCAGGTCGGCCACCAGCCGGGCGCCGATGGAGATGCGCGGGGCGTCCTTCTTGTCCGACCGGGCGTACGCGTAGTGCGGCAGCACCACGGTGATCCGGCCGGCGGACGCGCCTCGGGCCGCGTCGATCATGAGCAGCAGCTCGACCAGGTGCTCCTGCACGGGCGGCACCAGCGGCTGGATCAGGAAGACGTCGCGTTCCCGACAATTCGCCTGCAACTGCACCTCGAGACAGTCGTTGGCGAACCGGGACACCCGCACCGGGTGCAGCGGGACGTCCAGGTGGGCGCAGATCTCGGCGGCGAGGTGAGGATGGGCGGTTCCGCTGAACACGGCAATGTCAGGCACGCCTGTTGATCGTACGGGCCGACGCCGGGAGACGGGACGCGGTCCCGACGGGTACGGTGCTGCCGTGACCGGAGAGTTCGTCGCCGCCATCGATCAGGGCACCACCTCGTCGCGGTGCATCGTCTTCGATCGGGCCGGGGAGATCGTCTCCGTGGCCCAGCGCGAGCACCGCCAGATCTTCCCGCAGCCCGGCTGGGTGGAGCACGACGCCGAGGAGATCTGGGAGAACGTCCAGCGGGTCGTGCAGGAGGCGCTGGACGCCGCCGGGACCGGGCCGGAGGGGCTGGCCGCGGTCGGCATCACCAACCAGCGGGAGACCACAGTGGTCTGGGACCGGGCCACCGGCCGCCCGGTGGCCCACGCGATCGTCTGGCAGGACACCCGCACCGGCCCGCTGCTGCGCGAGCTGGCCGAGGCGTACGACGAGGAACGGCTGCGCGCGCGCACCGGCCTCACCCTGGCCACCTACTTCGCCGGCCCGAAGCTGCGCTGGCTGCTCGACCACGTCGACGGGCTGCGCGAGCGGGCCGAGCGGGGCGAGGTCCTCTTCGGCACGATGGACAGCTGGCTGATCTGGAAGCTGACCGGCCGGCACGTCACCGACGTGACCAACGCCAGCCGGACGATGCTGATGGACCTGGAGACCCTGGACTGGGATCCGGAGCTGCTGGCGGCGCTGCGGGTACCGGCAGCGATGCTGCCGGAGATCCGCTGCTCGGCCGAGGTCTACGGCACCGCCGACGGGGTGCTCGCCGGGGTGCCGGTCGCCAGCGCCCTCGGCGACCAGCAGGCGGCGCTCTTCGGGCAGACCTGCTTCCATCCCGGCGAGGCGAAGTGCACCTACGGCACCGGCAGCTTCCTGCTGCTCAACACCGGTGCCAGCCCGGTCGTCTCGGGGCACGGCCTGCTCACCACGGTGGCGTACCAGATCGACGGCCACCCGCCCGTGTACGCCCTGGAGGGCGCGATCGCGGTCACCGGCTCGCTGGTGCAGTGGCTGCGGGACAACCTCGGGCTGATCTCCACCGCCCCGCAGGTGGAGGAGCTGGCCCGCACGGTCGACGACAACGGCGGCTGCTACGTCGTACCGGCCTTCTCGGGGCTGTTCGCGCCGCACTGGCGCAGCGACGCCCGCGGCGTGATCGCCGGGCTGACCGGCTACATCACCAAGGGACACCTGGCTCGGGCGGCGCTGGAGGCGTCCGCCTGGCAGACCCGCGAGGTGGTGGACGCGATGAACGCCGACTCCGACGTGGCGCTGCGCCGGCTCCGGGTGGACGGCGGGATGACCGGCAACGGGCTGCTCATGCAGTTCCTCGCCGATGTGCTGGACGTGCCGGTGGTCCGCTCCCGGATCACCGAGACGACCTGCCTCGGCGCCGCGTACGCGGCCGGCCTGGCGGTCGGCTTCTGGCCGGACCTGGACACCCTGCGCAAGCAGTGGAGCTCGGACGCCCAGTGGACCCCGAAGATGGACCCGGAGTTGCGGGAGCGGGAGCTGCGCAACTGGCGCAAGGCCGTGCAGCGCACCCTCGACTGGGTGGACTGACGCCGAGGCGGTCGCGGATCAGCGCGTCGGCGCGCCCTTCGCGAAGTCCACGAAGGACCGCCAGCAGGACGGCCGTTCAGTCCCAGGTGTTGCCGGTCAGCTTCTCGTAGACCTCGACGTACCGGGCCCGGGTCGCCTCGACCACCTCGGCCGGCACCTCCGGCGCCGGGGCCTGCCTGTCCCAGCCGCTGCCGGTGGCCCAGTCCCGGACGTACTGCTTGTCGTAGGAGAACTGGGCGCGGCCCGGCTGGTACGACGCGGCCGGCCAGAACCGGGACGAGTCGGAGGTCAGCACCTCGTCGGCGAGGACCAGGGTGCCGTCCGGCGCCCAACCCAGCTCGATCTTGGTGTCGGCGACCAGGATGCCCCGGTCGGCGGCGATCTCGGCGCCGCGCCGGTAGACGTCGAGGGTGATCTGTCGCAGCCGCTCGGCGGTCTCCGGCCCGAGCTTGTCGACGACCTGGGCGTAGGAGATCGGCTCGTCGTGCTCGCCCCGGGGCGCCTTGGTCGACGGGGTGAAGATCGGCTCGGGCAGGATCGACGCCTCGACCAGGCCCCGCGGCAGCTCGACCCCGGAGACGGCGCCGGTGCGCTGGTACTCGGCGAAGCCGCCGCCGGTCAGGTAGCCACGCGCCACGCACTCCACCGGGACCATGTCCAGGCGCCGGCAGCGGATCGCCCGGCCGGCGAATTCGGCCGGCACGTCGGTGGCGGAGATGACGTGGTTCGGCACCAGGTCGGCGAGCTGCTCGAACCACCATAGCGAGAGCGCGGTGAGCAGTCGACCCTTGTCCGGGATCGACGTGGGCAGCGCCACGTCGTAGATGGAGATGCGGTCGGAGGCGACCAGGATGAGGTCCTCGCCGTCGGCGTAGACGTCCCGGACCTTGCCTGAGTGCAGAAGTTCCACGGCGCCTAGTACACCATGGGCCGGCGGGCCGCCCGGTGCGGCCACCGGCCGTCCCACCGGACCCGACCGGGCCGGCGTACCGGTGGAATCCGTCCCGGCGTTGACACCCTCGCCCACGGCCTGTGTAAATGGTCCGTCCGCAGCAGCTCGCGAGCGCCCCAGGAGTCCCCGTGCGCGCCCTGAACCCCACTCCGCCCCGCCCCGGCATCGACCGGCGGCGGCTCCTCGGCGCCCTCGGCGGCCTGCCGCTGCTCGCCGGCGGCGGCCTGGCCGGCTGCGGCCGGGAGGAGGAGACGCGGGTCGACGACGGACCGATCGAGCTCTCGGTCTTCTGGTGGGGCGGGCCCCCACGGGCCGAGGCCACTGAGAAGGCGCTCCGCCTCTACTCCCAGCAGAACCCCCGGGTCCGGTTCCGGGTCACCTGGCAGGGACTCACCGGCTACTACGACCGGCTGGCCACCCAGGCCACCGGCGGGAACGTGCCGGACCTGTTCCAGATCGACGACACCGTCCTCACCGAGTACGCGCAGCGCGAGATCGTGCTCGACCTCAGCGGGTACGTCGCGGACAAGCGGCTCGACCTGGGTGACCTGCCGGCGGGCCTGGCCCGCTACGGCCAGGTCGACGACCGTACGGTGGCCGTCGCCGCCGCCCAGACCAACGCCGCGCTCGTCTACAACCGGGACCTGCTGCGCCGCCTCCGGGTGCCGGAGCCGCGCACCGGCATGCCCTGGCGCGAGTACGTGGAGTGGGCCGGCCGGGTCACCCGCGCCTCCGGCAGCCGGGTGGCGGGGACGGTGGATCCCTCGGGCGACTACCGGGCGCTGTGGCTCTGGCTCCGGGGCCAGGGCGGCGAGCTGTACCAGGGGCGGCAGCTCGGTTTCGGCGGCGCCGAACTGCTCGACTGGTTCGAACTGTGGGAGGTGGCCCGGTCCCGGCGCGCCACCCCGAGCGCGGCCCTGGTGGAGCAGGCGGACAGCGGCGACCTGGCCCACCAGCTCGTGGTCACCGGGCACACCGCGGCGTCCTTCGCCTGGTCGCACCAGCTCGCGGAACTCCAGCTCCACACCGACGACGAGCTGGGGATCGTCAGCCTGCCCGGCACCCCGGCCGCGCAGTGGGCCCGGGCGTCCATGTACTGGGCGGCGTTCCGGGGCACGCGGCACCCCGGGGTGGTCATCGACGTGATCAACTTCCTCACCACCAACGTGGCGGCCGGTCGGATCCTCGGCGTCGATCGCGGTCTGAACGCCAGCGTGGCGGTGCGCCGGTTCGTCGCGGACGGCATCACGGACCGGACCCAGAAGCGGGTGGTCGCATTCGGCAGCACCCTGGACGACCTGCTCGGACCCGCCCCCGCGCCACCACCGAAGGGACACGCGAGAGTGCGTACCCTGCTCATCGCCGCCGCCGAGACGATCCGCTCCGGACGCTCCGGCGCCCGCGCCGCCACCTCCCGGTTCATCGCCCAGGCGAACGCGGCCCTGGCCGAGTGACCGGCCCCCTGGCCGAGTGACCGGCCGCGCCGGCCCGGCTGACGGGCGTCCCGCGGGCCCGGCTGGCGTCGGCCGCCGGGCCCGCGCTCCGGTCGGATCAGCGCGGCGGGCCGCCCCGCCGGTTGCGCATCAGCCGCAGCACCAGCAACACGATCGCGACGACCACCACCAGGCAGCAGAGCAGGCCGAGGAAGCCTCCGCCGCCCCGGGACCGCCGCCGGGCGGCCTCCACCACCAGCTCACCGGTACCCGTGGACGCCCAGGCCGCGACCGGCACGAACACCGACAGCACAACCGCACCGAGGACCGCACCGAGTCGGCCCCACCACTTGCTCACAGCAGACATGCCCTCATCCTCGCCCAGAGGCGCAACCGGGGCAGGATGGACGTCGACCCGTCACCGGCCCAGGCGAGAGGCTCCGGGGCGTCGGCGGCCCGCCCTGCTCACCGGCCGGCCCCCGTCAGATCCGGCCGGAGCCGATCCGGGCCGTCGACCTGGTCGAGCGAACGCAGCTTCGGAATCGGCGAGGGCAGCAGCCACAGCACGCACATGGTCCCCCCGATCGCCGCGATCCAGAGTGTGGGGCGGAGGCCGAGCCAGCTGCCGAGCGCCCCGCCGGTCAGCGCGCCCAGCGGCCGGACGCCGTAGTTCACCGTGGAGTACGCGCCGGCCACCCGGCTTCGCAGCTCGTCCGGTATGACGGTGGCGTTGAGTGCGTTGAGGTTGACGTCGAACAGCATCACGCCGAGCCCGGAGAAGAACTCGGCCGCGCCCACCAGCGCCGCCCGTGCCCACAGCGGCCCGCCGGCAACCGCCACCAGGGATATCGAGGCCGGAAAGACCACCGCACCGAGCACGATGCTGCGGCCCACCCCGATGCGGGCGGAGAGTCGGGGGGCGACGACCGCCCCCAGCAGCCCACCGACCGCGCCGGCCCCGAGGGCGAGCCCGAGCAGTCCCGCGGGGAGGTCGAGCGTGCGGCTGGCGAAGAGTACGAGCAGGGCGCTGAACAGGAAGCTGAAGTAGTTGACGGTCGTCGCGCATCCGAGGCTCGCGCGGAGCACGGGGTGCCCGAGGGTGAACCTCAGCCCGTCCCGGGCCTGGTGCCACAGCGTCGGCGGCCGGGCATCGTCCGAGTCCGCGGACCGCGCGGCGGGGGCCAGCCGGATCCGACCGATGCTCAGTGCGGAGCCGACGAACGAGACCGCGTCGACCAGGATCGCGATCGGCGCCGTCAACGCCTGAACCAGCGCACCACCGAGGGCCGGGCCGGCGATGAAGGAGACCGACCTGCTGGCGCTGAGTGCGCTGTTGGCGTCGAGATACCGGGACCGGTCCACCAGCAGCACGAAGAAGGCGGGGTACGTCGTGTTGAACAGCACCGACGCGGCTCCGGTCAGGAGCGCCACGGCGTAGAGCTGGGCCAGCGTGCCGGCGTCGAACGCGAACGCGACCGGCACCGTCACCAGCAACGCCGCCCGGATCAGGTCCGCCGCCACCAGCAGCCGCTTCTTGTCGGGCCGTCGGTCCACCCACGCGCCGAGGAAGACCCCGGCGAGGTTCGGCAGCCACACCAGCGCGGTCAGCACCGACACCTGGGCGGCGGTGGCGTCGAGCACCAGCACCGCGAGGAGCGGGAACGCCAGCTCGGAGATCCGGTCGCCGAACTGCGAGACCGTGTGCGCGACGAAGAACGACCGGAAGCGGGACTCGCGGAGCAGCGGGCGGCGCCGCTCCACCGCGCCGCTCACTGCTCGTCCGCCTCGGGCATCACGTACCGCATGATCCGGACGTGCCGGGCATCCGGTGGCTGATCGGCGGCGTCCCGGGTGACGTACGGCGCGAGCACCCGCTCGATCGCGGTGTTGACGGCGGCCAGTTCCGTCGCGGTCAGTCGTACGCCGGTGTGCGACAGGCCCGCCTCGCGGCGCCACTCCGGCGCCAGCCGCGGCTCGGCCTCGGCCATCCAGCGCCGCGGGACGTTCTCGTACTGCGCGAACATCGTCCGGCTCAGCACCTGGCTGGCGGCCCGGCCCTGCTCGTCGTCGGGAAAGCGGAACCGGAAGCCCCGGGCGCTGGCCTCCCAGTACCGCTTGCGCGCGTCGCCACCGAGGTCGCTGTCCCGGACCAGGCCGAAGCCGGCCAGATGCCGTAGGTGCCAACTGGTGACCGAGGGGGACGCGCCCACGTGCGCGGAGAGTTCCGTCGCGGTCGCGGCGCCGTGCCGCTGGAGCCTTGCCAGGATGGCGAGCCGGACCGGGTGCGACAACGCCCGCATCGCCTTCGGATCGGTCAGCTCCAGGTCACCGTAGGGATTGCCCGCCGGCTCCGAAGTTCTGAGAGACATGTTTCGAGAGTAGGCTCTCAGAATTGGACGCGCAACGACTGAGTGGTGGTCAGTGGCACGCTCGGCAGCAACCGGCCGGGAATGACGAAGGGCCCTCGGAGTTTCCTCCGAGGGCCCTTCGTACGAGTAGCGGGGACAGGATTTGAACCTGCGACCTCTGGGTTATGAGCCCAGCGAGCTACCGAGCTGCTCCACCCCGCGTCGACTCACACAGCCTATCGCATCCCCGGCACGGAGCTCAGCCGGGTCCCCGATTCCGCCCGGCGGCCGAAAACGACCGGACCGGACAAGCGGAACGGCCCCGAGAATCAGATCCTCGGGGCCGTTCCGGTGTGGTAGCGGGGACAGGATTTGAACCTGCGACCTCTGGGTTATGAGCCCAGCGAGCTACCGAGCTGCTCCACCCCGCGTCGCTGAGATAACCGTAGCCTATCGACCCCCCGGCCCGCAAAACGGCCCCTGGGCGGGGGTTCGTCCGCCGACATCAGCCTCCGCCGGACGAACCCCCGCCGGGCGTCAACCGTTCGGTGAGGGCGTCGGCGACGCGGATGCGGGCCCGGGCGGGGACGGGCTGCCGCTCGGCGTCGGAGCGGCCGACGGGTTGGCCGCCGCCTGCGCCTGCTGGAAGGCCGTCATCGCCTCGTCCAGCGACTTCAACGCCCGCCCGTACCGCTCGAAGTCGCCGGACGCCTGGGCCGCCTTGACCTCGGCGATGGCGGTCTGCACCTTGGCGGCGGCGCCAGCCAGCGCGCCGGTGAGCGCGGGCGGGGTGCCGCCGGTGCTCGGCGGGGTCCCGCCGGTCGGCGGCGGGGCGCCCTGGCCCGTCCGTTTGCCCTGCTCGACGAGCTGCTTGATGCCGTCGCTGAGATTGTTCGCGAGCGCCACGTACGACGCGCCGTCGCCGTACGACAGCAGCACCTTCTGCAGCGACGGGAACGCGTCCTGGCTGTTGCTCTTCACGTACACCGGCTCGACGTAGAGCATCCCGTCGCCGAACGGCAGCGACAGCAGGTTGCCGTACTGAACCTGCGCCTGACCGGAGGAGAGCAGGTTCAGCTGCGGCCGGATCTCGCCGTTGTTGGTCATCTGCTGATGCACCTGCACCGGGCCGGCGGTCCGGGTCTGGTCCGGCAGCTCCAGCACCTCCAGCCTCGGCTGCCCGTCCACGTACGAGCCGGAGATCAGCGCGGCGAGGTTCTGCCGCCCGTTCGGGGTGACCGCCGAGGTGAGCTGGAAGCGCGGCCCCTCCTGCCCCGGGAACTGGGTGAACAGGTAGTACGGCGGCTGCTTCTGGCCGCTGTCCGGGGCGTCCGGCACGTTCGGCACCTGCCAGAAGTCCTGGCCGGAGTAGAAGTCGCCGGGGTTGGTGACGTGGAACCTGGCGAGCAGGTTGCGCTGCACCTTGAACAGGTCGGCCGGGTACCGGAAGTGCTCGGCCAGCTCCGCCGGGATGGCCGACTTCGGCAGCACCAGGTCACCGCCGAACGCCTTGTTCCACGCCTTGAGCACCGGGTCGGTGTCGTCGAACTCGTAGAGCCGGACCGTGCCGTCGTACGCGTCGACGGTGGCCTTCACCGAGTTGCGCATGTAGTTGACGTTCTCCCGGGCGAGCTGGAAGGTGCCCCGGTTGGTCAGCTCGTCGGTGGTCTCCGTCTGCAGGTTGAGCCGCTCGGCGTACGGGTAGGTCGCCGCCGTGGTGTAGCCGTCGACGATCCACTGGACCCGGCCGTCCACCACCGCCGGGTACGGGTCACCGTCCAGGGTGAGGAACGGGGCGACCTTCTCCACCCGGTCGCGCGGGTTGCGCACGTAGAGCAGCCGGGAGTTGTCGTTGACCGCCTCGGAGAGCAGGAAGTTCGACTCCTGCTCCTTGATCGCGTAGAGCAGCCGGCGGGCGAACGACCCGATCTTCACGCCGCCGTCACCGTTGTAGGTGTAGTACTGCTCGCCGCCGGTCGACGTCGGGCGGTCGAACTCGATGTTCCGCTTCTCGTCGGCCTGCCCGACGATCGCGTAGTCGTCGGCCTCCATCCGCTCGCCGTAGTAGATCCGCGGCTGCTGGGCCGGGATCTGCTCGCTCGGCGAGGAGCAACCCGCCGTCTCCTTGCCGGCATCGCCGAGGAAGCCGGAGACGAAGTACGGCTGACCGTTGCAGATCTGGTTGGCCGGGGCGCCGACCAGCCCGTAGCCGTGCGTGTAGACGGTGTGCCGGTTGATCCAGTTGTTCTGCTGCGGGGTCAGCTCGCCATAGTTGATCTCACGAACGCCGACCACGTAGTCGGAGGTCTTGCCCCCCACCGAGTACCGGTCGATGTCCAGCTTCGGGCCGAAGTCGTAGAAGCCCCGCACCTGCTGAAGCTGGGTGTACGTCTCGGAGACCAGTTGCGGGTCGAGCAGCCGGATGTTCGACACCACCGAGGTGTCGGTGGCCAGGCTGGCCGGCGGGGTGAAGTTGCTCGCCGCGTACCCGGCGGTCTTCGTCCCGCTCAGCCCGTACGCCGCCCGGGTCGCCTCGATGCTCCGCGAGATGTACGGCGCCTCCTTGTCCCGGGCGCTCGGCTTCACCTCGAACGTCTGCACGGCCCACGGGTAGATGCCGCCGATCGCCACGGCGGAGACGCCGAGCAGGGCCAGCGCGATGCCCGGCCAGACCAGGTTCCGCATCCACGCGTTGGAGAACACGATGATCGCGATGGCCACCACGATCGAGATGTAGGCGAGGATCTCCTTCGCCGGCAGCAGTGCGTTCACGTCGGCGTAGCCGGCGCCGTAGAGCTTGGCGCCCTCGTTGTACTCCAGTAGCATCGCCCGCCGGTCCAGCACGTAGGCGATGGCCTTGAGCAGGACGAAGACGGCGACCAGCGTGCTCAGGTGGGCCCGGGCGGCGTTGGTCATCCGGTCCCCGATGCCCTGCAGCCGGACCCCGCCGAAGACGTAGTGCACGGCCAGCGCGCCGAGCAGGCCCAGCACCACCGCGGTGAAGCCGACGCCCAGCAGGTAACGCCAGAAGGGCAGCTGGAAAACGTAGAAGCCGACGTCCACGCCGAACTCCGGGTCCTTCACGCCGAAGTTCCCGCCGTTGCGGAAGAGCAGCCACTGGCTCCACCGGCTCTGCGCCGACAGCCCGGCGAAGAGGCCGATGACCGCGGCGGCCAGGGCGATCCAGGTCCCGAGCCGGGGGCTCAGCAGCATCCGGTACCGCTCGAGGGTGGCCTGCTCGGCGGAGTGCGGACGCATCCTCGGCCGCACCCGGTATGCCAGCCAGAGGTTGACCGCGATGACGGCCGCCATACCGAGCCCGACCAGCAGGAAGAGCAGCAGTCGGGTGGCGAGCACCCCGGTGAAGACCTGGGTGTAGCGGACCTCGTCGAACCAGAGCCAGTCGGTCCAGGCGTTGACCCCCCACCCGAGCAGGGTGAAGAACACGAACACCCCGATCAGGACCCCGATGGTGACGCGGCCACGCCGGCTCATTCTCGGCAGGGGGCTGCTACGCATTACCACTGTTGGCTCCGCACGCTCGATGTGATCGGCTCCGACCAGGCACCCAGAGTACGGGGTGTTCCTGGACACCTCGGGTCAAGGTCACGTCACGATCGTCGGGTGTCCGGTGAGCCGCGGCTCAGCAGCGGGTCGGCTGTCCCCCGGCGCGCAGCTTGTCCAACGCCGTCAACGCGTCGTCGAGCGAGGCCACCTTGAGCAGCGGCAGGTCGGGCTGCGGATTGCGGACCGCCTCGGCGCAGTTCTCCGCCGGCACCAGGAAGACCTTGGCGCCGGCGTCCTTGGCGCCGACCAGCTTCTGGGCGATGCCGCCGATCGGGCCGACCCGGCCCTCGTCGTCGATGGTGCCGGTGCCGGCGATGACCTTCCCGCCGGTCAGGTCGTCCGGCTCCAGCTTGTCGACGATGCCCAGGGCGAACATCAGCCCGGCGCTCGGACCGCCGATGTCGCCCAGGTCGATCTTCAGGGTGAACGGGTGCGGCTGCTGTTGGTCGATCTCGATCCCGATCCGCGGCCGGCCGTCCTGCTCCCGGCTGGTCACGGTCGCCGTGGCGGCGGCGCCCGCCCGGAGGTAGCCGATCTTCAGCGCGGTACCGGCCGGCTTGGCCCGGATCAGCGCGGTCAGCTTGCTCGCGCTGGTCACCGGCTGACCGTCGACCGAGGTGAGCACGTCGGCGGGCTTGAGCACCCCGGCGGCGGGACCACCCGCCGTGACGCCCTTCACCAGCACCTGGATCGGGTAGCCCAGCTCCCGCAGCGCCGCGGTCTCCGCGCTGGTCTGCGAGTTCTGGAAATCCTCCGCGTTGCGCTTCTCGACCTCCTCGGTCGACTCGCCCGGCGGGTAGACCAGCTCGCGGGGCACCACCGCCTCGTCCTTGGAGAACCAGCCGGCCAGTGCCGAGCGGAGCTTGACCGTGGGCTGCACGCCGACCGTGGTGAGCCGCAGCTGCCCGGCGGAGGTGGACGTCGCCCGCCCGGCGACCTGGATGACCTCCTTGCCGCCCTCGGTGCCGAGCGTGTTGACCGTCGGGCCGGGGCCGAGCACCACGTACGGGATGGGCACGCTCAGCACGCCGACGCTGAGCAGGGCGGTAAGCAGTGCACCGAGGAGTACGGTCACGCCGCGACGTCTCATGCGGCAGAGCGTACCGATCCGTCGGGCGGCGTCCGGGGCGGTGACCGCGGGACTTCGCCCTCAGCGCAACGCCAGCGGCGGCGACCTGGGGCGGGTCACGCGTACCGTAGATGTCGTGCCTGATATTCCGTTCGGATTCGCGCTCCCGGGTGGGCAACCACCAGACCCCAACGATCCCGCGCAGATGCAGCAGTTCATGTCGCAGTTGCAGCACCTGCTCTCCGCGCCGGGCAGCGGGCCGGTCAACTGGGACCTCGCCCGGCAGGTGGCCGCCAGCCAGCTCGCCGCCGCGGGTGACCCGGCGGTCTCGCCGTTCGAGCGCAAAGCGGTGGAGGAGGCGCTGCGCATCGCCGACCTCTGGCTGGAGCCGGCGACGTCGTGGCCCACCGGCATCCGGACCTCGGTCGCCTGGAACCGCAACGAGTGGATCTACAAGACCCTCGACGTCTGGCGCAAGCTCTGCGACCCGGTGGCCAGCCGCATGGTCGGCGCGATGGGCGACCTGGTGCCGCCGGAGGCCCGGGCCCAGCTCGGCCCGATGCAGTCGATGGTGGCGACGCTGGGCGGCGCCCTGTTCGGCGGTCAGCTCGGCCAGGCCCTCGGCTCGCTCGCCGCGGAGGTGGTCTCGGCCGGCGACATCGGCCTGCCGCTCGGCCCGGCCGGCACGGCCGCGCTCATCCCGGCCAACATCCGGGCGTACGGCGAGGGCCTGGAGCTGCCCGAGGACGAGGTACGCCTCTACGTCGCCCTGCGCGAGGCGGCCCACCAGCGGCTCTTCCAGCACGTGCCGTGGCTGCGCGGGCACGTGCTCACCGCCGTGGATAACTACGCCACGGGCATCCGGGTCAACCGGGAGGCGATCGAGGAGGCGATGGGCCGGGTCGACCCGACCGACCCGGAGTCGATGCAGGCGATCGCACTGGAAGGCATCTTCACCCCGGAGGACACCCCGGCGCAGAAGGCCTCCCTGGCCCGCCTGGAGACGGTGCTCGCGCTGGTCGAGGGCTGGGTCTGCCACGTGGTCGACACCGCCGCCGGCGAGCGGCTGCCCAACGTCGTACGCCTCGGCGAGGCGTTCCGCCGCCGCCGGGCCGCCGGCGGGCCGGCCGAGCAGACCTTCGCCGCCCTGGTCGGCCTGGAGCTGCGTCCGCGTCGGCTGCGCGAGGCGTCGGTGCTCTGGGCGGCGCTGACCGAGCACCGGGGCATCGCCGGCCGGGACGCGATCTGGGGCCACCCGGACCTGCTGCCCTCGGACGACGACTTCGCCGACCCGGCGGCCTTCGCGGCCGGCGGGCTCGACCTCGACGACGAGCTGGCCGCCTTCGACTTCAGCGCGCCGGGTGGTCCCGAGGAGAAGGCGCCGGGCGAGGACACCCCGCCCCGCTCCGACGAGGGCGACGACAAGTCCTGACGGGCACGTCCCGCAGAGATCCACGCAGCTTGGCGGGAAAGAGCGGCCTCCGCACGCAGGGAGGCCGCTCTTTCCCGCACAGCGTGTGGATCTTTGCGGTGCGGCGGCCTTCGGTGTCGGACAGGCCGTCAGCCGGCGTGGCCCGAGAGCAGGGCGCGGGTCGCCTCCCAGCCCTCGAAGGCCGGGTCGAGCGTGCCCAGGTCGGCCGGGCCGCGCAGCCGTCGCCAGCCGGCGGTCACCGCGACGTCGCCCGGGCTCGGGGCGCCGGCCCGCAAGTCCGCGGGCACGGCAGTGTCCAGGTCCACCGACGGCAGCCACTCCGGGACGGGCAACCGGGCCGCGACGCCGAGCAGCCCCGGCCCGGCGCCCTCGACGGGGGCGACCGCGACCGGCCGGCTGGTGAGCGGGCGGAGCAGCTTGCCGAGGGTCAGCCCGGGCACGTCGGGCGCGTCGGCGGCCACCACGGCCGCCTGGTCGTACCCGGTCCGCCCGTCGCCGTGATGGGCGGCCAGCGCGGCGAACACCGCGTCGACGGTGGGCGCGGCCACCTCGTGGACGGCCATGTCGGGCCAGACCACCGCGTCGGCCAGCCACCGGTCCTCGGCCGTCACCGCGACCGCGGTCTCCACCTCGTTGAGCGTGGCGAGCAGGTCCACCACGTCCTCGGCGAGCGCGGTACGCCACCGCGTCGGGTCGATCCCCGGCGGTGTCCAGGAAACCGGACCGAGCAACGCCACCACCACACGTCGAGCCACGCCCCGACCCTAGCCCCGCGCCGCGCTCCCCGCCCGGCCCCCGATCGCCGACCCGCGCCAGATCCCCGACCCCGGCGGGGTCCGAGTCGCGCGGACACCGCCACCTGCGCGACCACCTGCGCGACGCGGAGTCGATCACCCAAGCGGGGCGGGGTGGGTCTGGTCGGAGAGCGGGACGCCGGAGGCGGCCGCGACGCCTTCCAGGTAGCCGCGGGCCCGTTCGGTCTTCGGATAGCGGCAGACCAGGGCCCAGAACCGGGCGTTGTGGCTGGGCACGACGAGGTGCGCCAGCTCGTGCAGGAGCACGTAGTCGATCACCCAGTCCGGCATGTCCTGGATCCGGTGGGAGATCCGGATGGTCCGGTCGGCCGGGGTGCAGGAACCCCAACGGCCGTTCTGGTTGGTGACCCAGCGGACGCTGGCCGGCGCGGTCACGGCGCGGTGGTCGGGCAGGTAGAGGTCGACCAGCCGGGCGGCCCGGGCGAGCAGCTCCGCGTCGGAGCGGGCCAGCCGGCCCTCCCGGGCGGCGAGCCGGGCCAGCATCCGGTCGACCCACTCGCTCTCCTCGGCGCGGGAGAACTGGTCGGGGATGAGCACCACGACCCGCTCGCCGTCGCGGTACGCGGACACCGTGCGTCGCCGGCGCTGACTGCGCCGTACCTCGACGACGGGCTTCCGCGTCCCGGCCATCACTGGTCCGCGCAGCCTCGGATGACTGTCACGAGGGAAAGCTAATGCGTACTGACCAGGGGTCCGCAAGAGTCAACACGACGACACGCGCCCGGAAAATGATGGTTGGTCGCCAGGAGTCCTGAAAAATTTCTTTGCGGAGGCCGGGCGGCAGCCTCCGGTCACCCTTCGTGGCGGCCGGCCCGGGTCGTGGCACGTCACCTCCGGGCCCCACCCACGTTAGGTGATCAACCGGTGGAGTGCCGCGCCGGGGCCGCCGGAAGGGGGATCTGAGCGCCTTCACCCGGCGTGTCCCCGCCAAACTGACTTATCCGACGTATTTCGGCATGCACACTCTCGACGTCGACTTCCTCACAGTGTCGATGCACAGCTGACATGGAACCGCCCGTACCTGGGTAGGGTCCGCCAACCGGCGGTCATGAGCGTGACCGCGGAGAACGACCCAGCGCCGGCGCCCGCCGTGGCCCGCCGCCGGGAAACCCGCTGGGACGGCGTGTCCGGCGGACGAGACGAGGAGGGCTATCGTGGCCGACCAGGCCCAGACGACCTACAACGGTTACTGCGTCAAGTGCAAGGAGAAGCGGGACTTCGAGGGGCACATCGAGGTCTCGAAGACCGGCATGAACATGGCCAAGGGCAAATGCCCGGTCTGCGGGACAACAGTGAACCGCATTCTCGGCAAGGCCAAGGTCTGACCCGTACGGGTCCCGGGGGAGGGGTGGCCGGTGGCCACCCCTCCCCCGTGTCGCATCCGGGGCGGGAGCGGACTGTCGGCTCGCCGACAGGATCACCGGCTGGTTGTGGAAAACCGGCCCTTTCCTGTGGACGGCGCTGGACAGGGACCGGCGCACCTGTGGACAGCGATCGACGGAGGGCACGGACACGATCACCATCCGTGTCATGGACCGACCGATCCCACTGACCCGTCCCACCCTGCTGCCGGGGTTGACCCGCCTCTGGCGGGACCGGCACACCCTGCAACTCGGGGTGGAGCCCGGCCGGGCCGTCCTGCTGGAGGTGGCCAACCCCCGGGCCGCCCGCCTGCTCGACCTGCTGGACGGCACCCGCAGCGAACGCGGCGTCCTCGCCTGCGCGGCGACGGCGGACGTGCCGCCCGACGAGGCCCGCGTCCTGCTCGACACGCTGCACGCCGCCGGACTCGTCGTACCGGCGCACACCCTGCTCCCCCGCGACCTCGCCGGACCGGTGCGGGCCCGGCTCGCCGCCGAGGCCGGGGCGCTGGCGCTGGCGGCGCCCGCGCTGCCCGGCACGCCCGCCCAGGTGCTGCGCCGCCGTCGGGCCGCCCGGGTGCTGGTCACCGGCGTCGGCCGGCTCGGGGGCCCACTGGCCATCGCGCTCGCCCAGGCCGGCGTCGGCCACCTGGACCCCGACCTGGCCGGCCCGGTCCGCCCGGCCGACCTGGTCGGCACCGGCCTGGCCGCCGCGGAGGTGGGCCGGCCGCTGGCCGCCGCGCTCCGCGACCTGCTCGGGCGCTCCGCGCCGGGCACGGAGACCCGGCCGCTCCGGCGCGGCCGGGTCGACCTGGTCGTCCAGCTCGGCCTGGACCGGCCGGCCGCCCTGCTCGCCGCCCGGTACGCCCAGCGCCGCCAACCCCACCTCCTGGTCGCCCTGCGCGGCGGCGTGCCGGTGGTGGGCCCGCTCGTCCGACCACCGGCCGGCCCCTGCCTGAACTGCCTCGACCTGCACCGGGTCGACCGGGACCCGGACTGGCCCGCGCTCGCCGCCCAGCTCGCGGCCGACGACGCGGCCCAGGCCTGCGCCGCCACCACCCTGCTTGCCGCCGTGGCGTACGCGGCGGCGGAGGCGCTGGCCCACCTCGACGGCGGCACCCCGGAGACGCTCGGCTGCGCGGTCGACCTGGGCGGCGCCGGCCGCTTCCGGCGCCGGGTCTGGTCCCCGCATCCGTCCTGCGAATGCTCGGAAGGTCGCCGGATCCGGTTCACAACCACCCGCTCCCGGCTTCGTAGCAGCAGCGGGCCCCCCGAGTCGGTAACAATGACCGGGTGACCGACATCCCGCGCCGGGCCGTGTCCCGGACCGCCAAGCTCGCCGCTCTGCCCCTCGGCTTCGCCGGTCGGACCGTCCTCGGGATGGGCAAGCGCGTCACCGGGCTGGCGTCCGACGTCATCTCCGCGGAGATCCAGCAGCGCACGGCGGAACAGCTGTTCAGCGTCCTGGGCCAGCTCAAGGGCGGGGCGATGAAGTTCGGCCAGGCGCTGTCGGTCTTCGAGGCGGCCCTGCCGGAGGAGATCGCCGCCCCCTACCGGCAGGCGCTCACCAAGCTCCAGGAGGCCGCTCCGCCGCTGCCCGCGGCGACCGTGCACAAGGTGCTCGCCGAGCAGCTCGGCCCGGACTGGCGGGAGCGCTTCGTGGAGTTCGACGACACTCCGGCCGCCGCGGCCAGCATCGGCCAGGTGCACCGCGCGGTCTGGCGCGATCCCGGGTACGGACCGTCCGGTGCCCCGCGCCACCGGGACGTGGCCGTGAAGATCCAGTACCCGGGCGCCGGCGACGCTCTGCTCACCGACCTCAAGCAGCTCTCCCGGCTGGGCGGGATGTTCCGGGCGATCCAGCCCGGGCTGGACGTCAAGCCGCTCCTGGTCGAGCTGCGCGAGCGGATCACCGAGGAGCTGGACTACGAGCTGGAGGCCGAGTCGCAGCGCGCCTTCGCGACGGCGTACGCGGACGACCCGGAGATCTTCATCCCGGAGGTGCTCGACTCCTCGCCCCGGGTCCTGATCACCGAGTGGATCGAGGGGACGCCGCTCTCCGCGATCATCCGGGAGGGCACCGAGGAGCAGCGCGACGAGGCCGGGCGGCTGATGGCGGTGCTGCACCTCTCCGCCCCGCTCCGGGCCGGGCTGCTGCACGCCGACCCGCACCCGGGCAACTTCCGGCTGCTGCCGGACGGCCGGCTTGGCGTGATCGACTTCGGCGCGGTCGCCCGGATGCCCGAGGGCACCCCCGAGCCGATCGGCCGGATCGCCGCGCTGGCACTGCGCGGTGACGGGGAAGGGGTGGTGGCTGGCCTGCGGAAGGAGGGCTTCGTCAGCCCCACCGAGCCGATCGACGCCGAGGCGGTGCTCGACTTCCTCCGGCCGATGCTGGAGCCGATCGCCGCCGAGGAGTTCCGGTTCACCCGGGCCTGGCTGCGGACCGAGGCGGCCCGGCTGGCCAGCCCCCGCTCGCCGACGTTCCAGCTCAGCCGGCAGCTCAACCTGCCCCCGTCGTACCTGATGATCCACCGGGTGACGCTGGGCTCGATCGGGGTGCTCTGCCAGTTGGAGGCGAAGGCGCCGTACCGGGCGATCCTGGAGCGCTGGCTGCCCGGCTTCGCACCGGTGGCCTGACCGGCGGGACACGTCGCGGGGGCGGTGGGCGGCGTTTGCGGCCCCCGCCCCCGCGGATCGGAACGGACTAGAGAACGCCCAGGTCGCGAGCCGACTGGTTGCGGCTGCTCATCGCGACGGTACGGGCGGAACGGGTTGCCTCAGTGCTCGTGGTGGTGCGACCGGCCTGAGGCCGGGGCATTCGGGCCCGGGACAACGCTTCGTGGAGTAGTTGCATTTCGACGGCTCCATTGGGTACGTGCAGCATCTGATTCATCTCTCTGACAACCGGCTTGAGACCGGCCTGGGTACGGATCGGGTGCATGTCAGGCTGCCAGCCGGACCGTGTTCCGCGACTCGGACAGCCCACTGGCCGCCAGTCGCGCCTCGGCCTCGACCCGCAGTGCGGCGTCACGGGCGAGGTCCTCCTTGCGCGGCCGGCCACGGGGCCGCTTGCGCGGGACGACCGCACCACGCTCGAAGATCTCGCCGCCCCAGACGCCCCAGGGCTCCGCCCGCTCCACCGCACCGGCGAGGCACTCGACGCGCAGCGGGCAGTCCCCGCAGAGCGACTTGGCCAGCTCGAGCTCGGCGGGCGAGTCGGAGAACCACAGGTCGGGGTCGAACTTCCGGCAGGGCAGGTTCGCCTCCACTTCGACGCTCACGTCGAGCGGAGCCAACGCCAGACTCATGCCCGGTCACCTCTCTCTCACATCGATCTCGTGGATCGCAATTCCGACGTACTTCGGCGGGGCAAAAAACTGAGGCCGCGGATCCCGGTAACGGGTTCCGCGGCCTCGAGGTGAGCCGGTGGTCTGGTGATCAGACCGGTCTACCTCGAGGTGGAACGCCGCGGACATCCATGCGCTTCTTGGCGACATTGATGCCCTTGCCCGTGAAGCCACTGGTCCCCGGGATCTGGATTCCGGTGGGCGCAACGGTCAGGGTCAGCTCGGCCTGAGCCCGGACCTGGTGCACCTGCGGAACCGACGGTCGCGCAGCGGCAAGAGCCGCCCGGACGGCCGACAGCGGAGCGCAGGCAGCTGGCATCGCCGCCGGACGCTCATAGGTGAAGATCTCCACGGGTGCCACCTCCCTCACGTTCCTCGTGCCGACTATGGACTCGACCCTGTGAGCAGCCGGAATAGCGCCGCTCCCAAGGTGTGTCCTGAGGCTATTCCTCGCCGTGGGGCGAGGGCAAACGAATTTACGACTCGATTTCGAAAGTTTTCTCCGGGCAGACGTCGTCGACCGCCGCGCCCCCCACCAGGGCGAGCACCGTCTCGCCGTAAAGACCCAGTTTGCGGGGGCCGATCCCGGCGATCGCGATCAGCTCCTCGGTGCGCCCCGGCTGCCGCTCGGCCAGTGCGGTCAGCGTGGCGTCGGTGAAGACCACGTACGCCGGGACCTTCTGCGCGCCGGCCACCCTCTGCCGCCAGTCCCGCAGCCGCTCGTAGAGTCCCTCGTCGATGTCGGACGGGCAGGTCGGGCAGCGGCCCAGCTTGCGGTCCGCCCCGGCGAGCAGGGTGGCGCCGCAGATCCGGCACGAGACGATCTGGTTCCGCCGCCGCTCGGTCCGGCGGACCGCGCCGGCGCCGGCGCCCGCCCGCTCGGTACCGCCCGAGCGGTCGAGCTGGGGTAGGAAGCGGGACGGCCGCCGGGCCCGTCCGCCCGGCGAGCGGGCCGCGGCGTACGACAGCCAGAGCCATTCCCGGGCCCGGGTGATCCCGACGTAGAGCAGCCGCCGCTCCTCCTCGACCTGCTCCGGGGTCTTCGCGTACCCGGTGGGGAGGGTGCCCTCGGCGAGCCCGACCAGGAAGACCGCGTCCCACTCCAGGCCCTTGGCGGAGTGCAGCGAGGCCAGGGTCACCCCGTCCACCGTGGGCACGTGCTGCTGGGCGGCCCGGCGGGCCAGCTCGTCGTTGAAGTCGGCGAGCGTCACCGGCCGCTCCACCGCGGCGGCCTCGCCGATCGGCAGCACCTCGGGGGTCGAGGCGTACTCCTCGGCGAGCTGGACCAGGGCGGCGAGCGCCTCCCAGCGTTCCCGGGCGGCGCCGCCGGCCGGGGCGGCGTCGGGGGCCCAGCCGACGGCGGAGAGCCCGTCGAGGACGGCGGCGGGCAGCGGGGTCTCCCCCGGAATGGAACGGGTGGCGGCGCGCAGCGCGACCATCGCCTGGCGTACCTCGGGCCGTTCGAAGAAGCGCTCCGCCCCCTGCACCACGTACGGCACCTCGGCCTCGGTGAGCGCCTTCTCGTACGCCTCGGACTGCGCGTTGATGCGGAACAGCACCGCGATCTGCCGGGCCGGGGTGCCGCCGTCGATCAACGCCCGGCAGCGGGCGGCGACCGCCGACGCCTCGGCCGGCTCGTCGGTGAAGATCCGCAGCTCCGGTTCGGGACCGGGTGGGCGCTGGCCGACCAGTTCCAGCCGGAGCCGGGCCTCGGCGCCCCGGGCCTGCGAGATCACCGCGTTGGCCAGCCCGACCACCTGCGGGGTGGAGCGGTAGTCGCGGACCAGTCGGACCACCGTCGCGCCGCGGTGCCGGCGGGGGAAGTCCACCAGGTACGACGAGGTGGCCCCGGTGAACGAGTAGATGGTCTGGCTGGCGTCGCCGACCACGGTGAGGTCGTCCCGCCCGCCGAGCCAGGCCTCCAGCAGCCGCTGCTGGAGCGGGTTGACGTCCTGGTACTCGTCGACGACGAAGTGCCGGTACTGGCCGCGTACCTGCTCGGCGACGTCGGGGTGCTCCTCGATCCCCCAGACCGCGGCGCGCAGCATGTCCTCGAAGTCGATCACGCCGTTGCCGCGCTTGAGCTTCTCGTACGCGGCGAAGACCTCGGCCACCTTCGCCGGCTCGTGCGGGGTGTCGCGCAGCGCCTTGGCCGCGGCCACCACGTACTCGGCGGGCTCGACCAGGGACGACTTGGCCCACTCGATCTCGCCGGCGAGGTCCCGGGCGGCGGCCCGGTCGGCCCGCAGGCCGACCTTGGCGGCGGCCAGGGTGACCACCCGGACCTTGCTGTCCAGCAGCTCCGGCATGGCCCGCCCCGCCAGCAGCCGGGGGGCGAAGTACCGCACCTGGCGCAGCGCCGCCGCGTGGAAGGTCCGCGCCTGCACGCCGGTCACGCCGAGCGCGGTGAGCCGGGCCCGCATCTCGGCGGCGGCCCGCGCGGTGAAGGTGACCGCGAGCACGTGCCGGGGGGAGATGCCACCGGTGAGCGCGCGGTGGGCGATCCGGGAGGTCACCGCGCGGGTCTTGCCGGTGCCCGCGCCGGCCAGGATGCAGACCGGCCCGGCCGGGGCGGTCACCGCGGACCGCTGCTCCGGATCCAGTCCGGCCAGCACCCGTTCCGCCGCTGAGTGAACCACCACAGCGAGGAATCATTCCAGCCCTCGGCGATGTTGCAGCGGTTAGCCTGGCCTGATCTGACCGGGCCCGAGCTATCTCCTTGGAGGACCTGACCATGCTGACGATGTATTCCACCTCGTGGTGCGGCTACTGCCACCGGCTGAAGTCGCAGCTCGACCGGGAGGGCATCGGGTACGAGGTGGTCGACATCGAGCAGGACGCGAAGGCCGCGGAGTTCGTGATGACCGTCAACGGTGGCAACCAGACCGTCCCGACCGTGCGCTTCGCCGACGGCAGCGCCCTCACCAACCCCTCGATCACCCAGGTCAAGCAGCACCTCGCCAGCTTGAACGCCTGACCCACCAGCACCCTGCGAAGAGCGGCCGCCCCCACGAGGGCCGGCCGCTCTTCCCATCTCCCCCGCCCCTTGGGCACCTCTCCACGTTTTTTGTCTCGAGACACGCCCTCGCCGGAACCTCCGACACCGATCGCGCCGTCCATACTGACCGTAAGGGGCGAATTTCATACAGTTACCGTCGCGTCCTGCGGCGGTCGACGGAGAAGAGGACACCGTGCCTCCTGCCGCACCGAGCCCGATCCTGCGCCGGCGCAGGCTCGGCACCGAGCTGCGCCGGCTGCGCGAGGCAGCTGGTCTCACCGGGGACCAGGTCATCGAGCGGATCGGCTGGGCCTCCGCGTCCAAGTTGTCCCGACTGGAGAACGGCCGCAGCCGCCCGGACCCGGACGACGTCCGGGACCTGCTGGCTCTCTACGGGGCCGCCGACGAGCTGCACGAGGAGCTGCTGGGGATCGCCCAGGAGGCCGGCGACATGCGCGGTTGGCTGCGCAACTTCCCGGTGATGACCCAGCAGCAGCGCGGCTTCGCCGAGCTGGAGGCGGGCTGCGCGGAGATCTCGGAGTACAACCCGGTGATCGTGCCCGGGCTGCTGCAGACCCCGGGTTACGCCCGGCACCGGATCATCTCCGCGGCCCAGGTCGCCGAGCAGGCCGGCGACCCGGAAACCGGCGACGACCCGGAGACCGAGGTACGCGCCCGGCAGGCCCGGCAGTCGTTGCTGACCCGCTCCCCCGACGCGCCCCGCTACACGGCGGTCCTGGAGGACGCGGCCCTCGGCCGGCGCGCCGGCCCGCCCGAGGTGCTGCACGAGCAGATCGTGCACCTCTGCGAGCTGGCCGTGCTGCCGAACGTGACGCTGCACCTGCTGCTGCGGGACACCCGGATCGCCGACTGGTACCTCCCGCCGACCGCCTTCTCGGTCTACCGGTTCGCCGATCCGCTCGATCCGGAGACGCTCGCGATCGAAGGTGGCTTCACCGACGTCATGTCAACCGAGGCAAACGCCCTAAATCGCTATAAAGTGGCGTTCGAGTGGCTATGCTCGGCGGCGCTCTCCGCATCGGACACCCTTTCCTGGCTCATCGAGGCGGCGGGACGGCTGACCGACACGGCACCCGAGCCCACGGTGGCGTACGGACCGGCAACGGCGCCGGTCCAGCGCCGCCGCGACTCGGGGCGCCTGACGACGGACCGGTGACCCGGCGCGGGAACGGGTCCGTCGGGCCTGCGGCGTCACTCGCCCCCATCGGAGCACTCCAGAGCAGGAGCAGAACCATGAACGAGATCCGCAACAGCCCGGCCGGCCTCGCCCAGGAGCTCGCCGACGCGACGTGGCGCACCAGCACCCGCAGCCAGACCTCCAACTGCGTCGAGGTCGCTCCACTGAGGACCGGGCCGGCCGCGGTCGCGCTGCGGGACAGCAAGGACCGGGGCGGCCCGGTGCTGCTGTTCAACCGGGCCGACTGGCTGGGCTTCATCGCCGGGGCGAAGAGCGGTCGGTTCGATCTGACCTGATCCGGTGAGGACCCTGGGGCCGTCGGCATGATGCCGGCGGCCCTCTCGCTGTCCACCCCCGACAACCGTGCTGACCAGGGGTCCCCCGATCGCTCGACGCCCGGAAAGATAATCGGGTTTCACTTGCTGGGACGACCACCGGGCGTAACATGTCGACAGAGTGACCTGGAAATTCCAGCGCGTACTCGCTCGTCGCGATCCGTCCGGGGGACACCCATGCGGTTCCTGATCGTTCGCACCGACATCCGCACCGCCGCAGACATCGACATCGCGGCCGCATGGGCCGGCGGCGGCCTGCTGCGGGACGAGACCACCACACCGGAGCCGCGCCGCCAGGTCGTGCACGCCGACGACCGCGAGGCCGCGCTGCTGCTGGCCCGGGCCCTCGCCACGGTGGGCGCGGTCCGCTCCGGCCGGCAGCGGGTCAAGGTGCTCCCCATCTCCGACCCCGACCCCGGGCGCCCGTACCGCCGGGACCGCGCCTGACCCCGCCAGACGTCCGTCGTGGCCGGACCGGCTCCCCCGCCGTGTTCCTTGCCCCAGCCGACCACGACGGACCGCGTTCCCGGCCCGTGACCCTCGCGGCAACGACGGTCACGGGCCGGGACCGCGTCCAGCCCCGGGTCAAGGACCGCTCACGGCCCCGCCGGTCGCCGCTGATCAACTCCGGGTCGGCCAGGTAACGGCTCGGGACCCCGCCACATCGGCGGACCGGCGCCGCCGTCCGGGTGCGGTGGTCAGCAGTGGCCGTCGAGCCAGCGGTGGATCAGAAAGAGCGCGATCGAGGAGGGCGGCGGAAGGACCAGCCGGTTGCCCTCGCCCACGTCGACCGGACGCCCGGCCAGGGCCGCGCCGATCTCGCGCCGGGTGAACCAGCGGGCGTGGGCGATCTCGGCCGGGTCGACCCGGACCGGCGCGTCGACGTCGGCGCGGGCCAGGAAGCCGAGCATCAGCGAGCCCGGGAACGGCCAGGACTGGCTGCCCGCGTACACGATCTCCTCGACTCCGACGCTCACCTCCTCGCGGACCTCGCGCAGCACGGCGGCCTCCGCCGACTCGCCGGGCTCGACGTAGCCGGCCAGGCAGGAAAAGCGCCGCTGGCCCGGCGTGCTCGGCCAGGTGGCGTTGTTGCCGAGCAGGCAGCACCCGTCCGGCCCGGCCACCCCGTCGTGCACCAGCACGATCATCGCGGGATCGGTACGCGGCCAGGCGCGGCCGCCGGCCGGGTCGATCCGCGACCAGCCGGCCTCGTCCACCTGGGTCGGATGGCCGGTGGACGACGAGTAGCCGTGCCGGAGGTGCCAGTTCAGCAGCGCGAGGGCGGTGGTGAAGATGCCGGCGTCCCGGTCGGCGAGGAGGTGGCCCACCTCGCGCAGGCTGACCGCCCGGGCCCCGGGCAGCGCCGGCAGCGGCGCGTCCACCGCGAAGACCGGCACCCCGTCCGGCTCGACGCCGAGGAACATCGGCACCGACCGGGGTACCTCGGGCAGCTCGCCGGCGCCGACCAGCACCAGCTCCGGCGGGGCGCCCTCACCACGGACCAGCGCCCGGCCGTCGTCGGCCGAGTCCAGCACCAGCACCAAGGCCCGCTCCCACGCCTCGGCGAGCCAGTCCGGTTCGGTACGCCGGTGCGCCGCCCGGTCCAGCGTGGACCGGGCCAGCGGCGGGGCGACCTCACCGGTCACGCCGACTCCGTCCGCACCGCGGTCAGGGCCGACAGCGGCCCGGCGACCCGCTCGGCGTCGCCGAGCACGACGGTGACCGCCTTCGCCGGGGCCAGGTAGCGCGCCGCCACCTCGGCGACGTCGTCCACGGTCGCCTTCGCCAGCCGGGCGGCGTGCTCGGCGAGGAAGTCCAGGCGCAGCCCGTTACCGGCGTACGCGCTGGTCAGCGAGGCGAGCCCGGCCTGGGTCGACATGCCGAGCTGGAGCGTGCCGAGGGCGTACTGGCGGGCCTGCTCCAGCTCCTCCGGCTGCACCGGCAGGGACGCCAGCCGGCCCAGCTCGTACGTGGTCTCCAGCAGCGCCGGGCCGGTCACCTCGGTGGCCACCTCGGCGGCGGCGACCAGCACCGACCCGGCCACCGAGTGCTCGACCAGCGAGTGCGGGCCGTAGGTGTAGCCCTTGTCCTCGCGGATGTTCTCCACCCAACGGGAGGAGAAGTAGCCGCCGAAGACCAGGTTGGCCAGTTGCAGCGCGGCGTGGTCGGGGTGGGTACGCGGAACCGCCGGCAGCGCGATCCGCAGCGACGACTGCACCGAGCCGGGCCGGTCGACCAGCAGCAGCGGGCCGGGCTCCAGCGGCGGGGCGGGCGGCAGCTCGGCGGTGTGCCCGCCGCCGTCCCAGCCGGCGAGCGCCTGCTCGGCGGCGTCCAGCGCGCGCTCCGGCTGCACGTCGCCGACCAGCACCAGCACCGCGCCGGTCGGGTGCACCCGCTCGGCGTGCAGCGTGCGCAGGGCCGGCGGCCGGACCGCGCGGACCTGGTCCGGTTCGGGGGTCTGCACCGCGTACGGGTGCTTGCCGTAGATCCGCTTCAGCAGCGCGGTCCGGGCCAGGTGCGCGGGCTGGCTCTGCGCCACCTGGATCCGGTCGACCAGCCGGTCCCGCTCGGTGCCGACCTCCTCGTCCGGGTACGTCGCGCCGGTCAGCACGTCGGCGAGGATCTCCAGCATCCGATCCAACCCGGTGACCAGGCCGGCCCCGGCGAGCATGAGCCGGTCCGGGTCGACCCCGGCGGAGAGCCCGCCGCCGACCTTCTGCAGCTCGGCGGCGATCTGAATGGCGGTCATCGCCTCCGTACCGGAGAGCACGGTCTCCGCGAGCATCGCGCCGCCGGCCAGGTCGGTACGCCCGAAGGGCATCCAGAGCCGCAGCTCCACCAGCGGGACGGCCGGCCGGCGTACGGCGATCACGGTGAGCCCGTTGGCGAGGGTGCGCTCGGCCTGCGTCGGCAGCTTGAGCTCGCGGTTGGGGCCGAGCGGCGGCAGCGGCCGCGTCCCGGTCTCCACGGTTGCCGTCATCTGGCACCTCCGGCGATGACCTCGATGGACGCGCGGCGCTCCGGCCGCAGGGTGGCGGCGGCCGCCCGGACCTGCTCGTCGGTGACCTCCCCGACCAGCCGGGGCAGCTCGTTGAGCAGCCCGGGCTCGCCGCGTTGCTGTTCCAGCACGGCCATCCGCAACGCCCGGCCGAGCACCGCGTCGGTGTCCCGCAGCAGGTGGGTGGCCATCCGGGCCTGGGTGCGGTCCAGCTCCCCTTCGGTGAGCCCGTCGGTGGCGAGCCGGTCCAGCTCCTCGTCGACGGTCCGCAGCACCTTGTCCACGTCGCCGCCGGGCGGCAGGTGCGCCTGGAGCAGCAGCGCGGTGGGGTCGCGCACGTCGAACGGGTCACCCATGAAGCCGAGGTAGCCGCCGAGGCTGGTCACCGTCCGGTCCCGCTGGACCAGCCGCTCGACCAGCCGGGACGCGTCCCCGTCGGTGAGCACCTCGGCCAGCACCACGTACGGCAGGTAGCCGGCGAAATCGCCGACCGGGTCGGGCACCCGCCAGGCCCCGGCCACCGCCGGCAGCGGCGCCAGCTTGTCGGTGTACGACGTCCGCCGCTCGACGGTCAGGTCGGGCTCGGTGAAGTCGGGACGCTGCGGGGCGGGTCGGGTCGGCACGTCCCCGAAGTGCCGCTCGATCAGCTCGGTCGCCTCGGCCACGTCGACGTCACCGCTGACCGCCAGGACGACGTTGCCGCTGGCGTAGTAGCGGCGGAAGAAGTCGGCCGCGTCGGCGACGGTGGCCGACTCCAGGTCGTCGAAGGAGCCGTACCCGTCGTGCGCGTTGGGGAAGGTGTCGAACATGACCGGCGGCAGGGTCAGCCAGGGGAACCCGCCGTACGGCCGGTTGAGCACGTTGACCCGGATCTCCTCCTTGACCACGTCGACCTGGTTGCGCAGGTTCTCCTCGGTCAGCCGGGGGCCGCGCATCCGGTCGGCCTCAAGGAAGAGGACCCGTTCCAGCGCGTTGCTCGGCAGGGTCTCGAAGTAGTCGGTGTAGTCCAGGTGGGTGGAGCCGTTGAAGGTGCCGCCGGCGCCCTGGACGTGCCGGAAGTGGGCCAGCTTCTCCAGGTTCTCCGAGCCCTGGAACATCAGGTGCTCGAAGAGGTGGGCGAATCCGGTGCGCCCCTCGGGTTCGGAGCGGATGCCGACGTCGTAGACCACCGCCACTCCGATCACCGGGGCGCTGCGGTCGGGGGTGAGCACCACCCGCAGGCCGTTGTCGAGGCTGAAACGCTCGACCGGGTACTTCGTCGCTGGAATCTTCGCTCTCCGCGTCGGCACGAGATCGACCCTAGCGCGTCGGCACCCCGCGTACCCGGCTCCTCCGCGCCTCGGTGGACGGCGGGCCCGGCGGATTCCGGCGGCGGCCCGGACGGCGGTCCCGCGGTTGGCCCGACCGGCTCCGCGAAGTCCACCGAACAGGTGGGAATTACCGAGAATTCGGGAACGGGACGTCCCGGATCGTGAATCGGTCTTGACGCGGGCCGCGCCCTGCCCCACTCTTCCTACCAACTAAGTAGGAATACTGCGGATTGGATAGACGATGAGACGGCTCCCCTTCCGTCGGCTGGTCTCCCTCGCCACCCTCGCCGTCGTCGGCGCGGCCACGCTGGGCACCACGGCGGCGTGCGGCGACGACACCGCGGCCAAGTCCGGCCCGGTGACGCTGCGCCTCGGCTACTTCCCCAACATCACCCATGCCCCTGCGGTCGTCGGCGTGGAGAAGGGCATCTTCGCCGAGAAGCTGGGCAAGGACGTCACGTTGGAGACCAAGACCTTCAACGCCGGCCCGGCCGCGGTCGAGGCGATCTTCTCGGGCGCGCTCGACGCCACGTACATCGGTCCGAACCCGACCGTGAACGCCTTCTCCAAGTCCAAGGGCGAAGCCGTCCGGGTCGTCTCCGGCGCCGCCTCCGGCGGCGTGGCCCTGGTGGTCAAGCCGGACATCACCACGGTGGAGCAGCTGCGCGGCAAGAAGATCGCCACCCCGCAGCTCGGCAACACCCAGGACGTGGCGCTGCGCTACTGGCTCAAGGAGAAGGGCCTCAAGACCACCAAGGAGGGCGGCGGCGACGTCAAGGTCGTCCCCCAGGAGAACGCGCAGACGGTGGAGACCTTCACCAGCGGCGCGATCGACGGCGCCTGGGTGCCGGAGCCGTTCGTGTCCCGGCTGGTCAACGCCGGCGGCAAGGTCCTCGTCGACGAGCGCGACCTCTGGCCGGACAAGAAGTTCGTCATCACCAACCTGATCGTCAGCACCAAGTTCCTCAAGGCCCACCCGGACGTGGTGAAGAAGCTGGTCGAGGGGCAGGTCGCGGCGAACGAGTTCGTCAACACCAAGCCGGACGAGTCCCAGCAGGCCATCTCCGAACACATCGGCAAGATCACCGGCAAGCCGCTGGACGTCAAGCTGATCAAGCAGGCCTGGCCCACCCTGGAGTTCACCAACGACCCGATCGCGGCCTCGCTGAAGACCGGCCTGGACCACGCGGTCGCCGTCGAGCTGACCCAGCCGGTGGACCTGAACGGCCTCTACGACCTGAAGTTCCTCAACGAGGTGCTCCAGGCGGAGGGCAAGCCCGAGGTCAGCCAGCCGTGACGTCGACCACGACGACGCCCCGCAGCGCGACCGGATCGGTCGCACTGCAGGGCGTGACCAAGGTGTACGGCCAGGGCGACAACGCCGTCCTGGCCCTGGACAGGGTGTCGCTGGACGTCGCGCCCGGCGAGTTCGTCTGCCTGGTCGGCGCCTCCGGCTGCGGCAAGAGCACGCTGCTCAACCTGGTCGCCGGGCTGGACCGGGCCAGCGGCGGCCGGATCGACCTCGGCGACGGGGTCAACCCTGGCCTGATGTTCCAGGAGCCGGCCCTCTTCCCCTGGCTCACCGTCGAGGCCAACGTCGAGGCGCCGCTCAAGCTGCGCGGGCTGCGCCGGGCCGAACGCCGGGAGAAGGTCGCCGAGCTGCTGCGTACGGTCCACCTGGCCGAGTTCGGCCGCAGGCGCCCGCACCAGCTCTCCGGCGGCATGCGGCAGCGGGTCGCGCTGGCCCGCACCCTCGCCCTGGACACCCCGGTGCTGCTGATGGACGAACCGTTCGGCGCGCTCGACGCGATGACCCGGGACATCCTCCACGACGAGCTGGAGCGGATCTG
This sequence comes from Micromonospora sp. RTP1Z1, assembly GCF_033804685.1. NCBI lineage: Bacteria > Bacillati > Actinomycetota > Actinomycetes > Micromonosporales > Micromonosporaceae > Micromonospora > Micromonospora sp. RTP1Z1. The sequence continues at coordinate 57,019 of NZ_JAPFQV010000007.1, read as the reverse complement.
GTCCGAGCGGAAGCTCACCGTGCTCTTCGTGACCCACAACGTCCGCGAGGCCGCCCGACTCGCCGACCGGATCATCCTGCTCTCCAGCCGGCCCGGCCGGATCATCTACTCCACCCGGGTCGACGTGCCCCGGCCCCGACGGATCGACTCCCCGGAGATCGCGTCCATCGCCGCCGAGGTCACCGACCGGCTGCGTACGGAGGTGGGCCGTCATGGCCAGTGACACGCTCGCCGGGACGCCGCGCACCGACGCGGAGATCTCCGGCCTGGACGCGCTGGAGATCGCCGGCCGGGAGAAGGGACCGTCCCGGCTGCGCCGGTTCTGGTCCGCGACCTGGCCCAAGCTGGCCGCCCTCGCGCTGACCATCGGCCTCTGGCAGGCCGTGGTCTGGACCGGCTGGAAGGACCCGTGGGCGCTGCCCGGGCCGGGCGTGGTCTTCGCCGACCTCGGCCACTACCTGGTCAGCGCCGCGCTCTGGGACGGCCTCGCCACCACCGCCCGGCGGGCCGCCGTCGGGTTCGCCGCCGCGGTCGCCGTCGGGTTGCTGCTCGGCCTGGGCGTGGCCCGGGTGAAGGTGCTCCGGGCCGCGCTCGGCTCGATGATCACCGCGCTGCAGACCATGCCGTCGATCGCCTGGTTCCCGCTGGCGATCCTGCTCTTCCAGCTCACCGAGCAGGCGATCTTCTTCGTGGTGGTGCTCGGCGCGGCCCCGTCGGTCGCCAACGGCGTCATCCACGGCGTCGACTATGTGCCGCCGCTGCTGATCCGGGCCGGCCGCAACATCGGCGCCCGGGGACTGAACCTCTACCGGTACGTCATCGCGCCCGCCGCGCTGCCCGCCATCGTGGCCGGACTCAAGCAGGGCTGGGCGTTCGCCTGGCGCAGCCTGATGGCCGGCGAGCTGCTGGTGGTCATCGCCGAGAAGACCTCCGTCGGCGCCCAGCTCACCTACGCCCGGGACTTCGCCGACGCACCCCGGCTGATGGCCATCATGATCGTCATCCTGGTGGTGGGTCTGCTGGTGGACGCCGCGTTCAGCGCCGCCGACAAGGCGATCCGGCGCCGCTGGGGCGTGCTGGACCAGGCCGGTAACTGAGCCCGTGTACGTGTCCGCGAGAGCCGACTACGCGCTCCGGGCCATGCTCGCCGTCGCCGACACCGCCGGGTCCGCCGACGGCGAGGCCACCGGTGGCGGCGAGCTGGTCAAGGCGGCGAGCCTGGCCGAGAGCCAGGACATCCCGCTCAGCTTCCTCCAGGGCATCCTGCTCGACCTGCGGCGGGCCGGGCTGCTCCACAGCCACCGCGGCACCGAGGGCGGCTACGCCCTGACCCGCCCCGCCGACCGGATCAGCGTGGGTGACGTGCTGCGCGCGGTGGGCGGATCGCTGACCAGCGTGCGGGGTCTGCCGGCGGACCGCGCCGGCTACCACGGGGTGGCGACCGGGCTGCGGGACGTCTGGCTGGCGGTGGACGGCGCGATCGCCCTGGTGGTCGACCGGACCACCCTGGCCGACCTGCTCACGGACCGCGCCGCGACGCCCTGACCGCCGAGCCGCGGTGGCGACGCGGCTCGGCACCAGGGTCGGCCCGGCTCAGCTCGCGGTCGGCCCGGTGACCCGCCCGGTCGGGCTGTGCATCTCGACCAGCCCGGCCCGGGCGGCGCCGTCGGAGGTCGGATGCCAGGGACCGAACGCCGCGACCACGGCGAGCAGCAGCCCCGCGACCGCGACCGCGGCGACCAGCAGCAGCTCGCGCAGCGCCCCCGAGTCGGTCTCGCCCGCCATGATCACCCCTCCCACGCCCGGCCGCCCGGCCCCGACCTCTTCCCCCGGGTACCAGCCTCGGCGACGAGAGCGCCCACGACAGTCACCCATCGGACGCAACCCCCGCTGATTGCCGACTCAACCGAGAACGCGTGGGAGATCTACAAGCGAAACGGCCCCCGGAGGGGCCGTTTCGTTGCGATCCGAGGACGCCCCGCCATGAGCGGGACGGGTGTCACACGACGGGGCTACGCGCCGAGGCTCAGGCCATGCGGGGGGCGCTGAGGGCGACGGCGGCGGCCGGAGGTGCGGTGCGCCGGACGCGGGCCGGACGCCTCGGCGGAATCGCCGGCCGAACGACCGCCGTTGGCACGGCTGATCTCGCCGGCCATGCGGGAACCGTCGCCACCGGCCCCTCGACGACCCCGGGTCGACCCGCCACGCGGGGCGGCAGCCGGCTGGGGCACGGTGATCGTCACCGGCACCCCGGAGGGCTCGCGGGCGCCGGTGACCCGGGCCAGCGCCTCGTCGCCGAGGCGTACCTGGGTCGACTGCGGCTTGATGCCGGCCACGCTCATCAGCCGGGACACGTCCCGGCGCTGCTCCGGCAGGACCAGCGTGACCACGGTGCCGGACTCCCCCGCCCGGGCGGTACGACCGCCCCGGTGCAGGTAGTCCTTCGCCTCGGTCGGCGGGTCCACGTTGACCACCATGTCCAGGCCGTCCACGTGGATGCCCCGGGCCGCGACGTCGGTGGCGACCAGGGCGGTCACCTGACCGGTGCGGAACTGCTCGAGGATCCGGGTGCGCTGCGGCTGCGACTTGCCGCCGTGCAGCGCGGCCGCGCGTACCCCCTTGGAGAGCAACTGGCGGGCCAGCCGGTCGGCGCGGTGCTTGGTCCCCATGAACAGGATGGTGCGGCCCTCGCGGGCGGCGATCTGGGTCAGCGCGTCGGGCTTGTCCGCCGCGTCGACGTGCAGCACGTGGTGGGTCATCTCGCTCACCGTGGCGGTGCCGGGGTCGACCGAGTGCGTGACGGGGCTGCTCAGGAAGCGGCGGACCAACCGGTCCACGCCGCCGTCCAGGGTGGCGGAGAAGAGCATCCGCTGGCCGTTCGGGGCGACCTGCTCCAGCAGCTTGGTGACCTGCGGCAGGAAGCCCATGTCGGCCATCTGGTCGGCCTCGTCGAGCACGGTGATGGCGACCTCACCGAGCCGGGCGTCACCGCGGTTGACCAGGTCGTTCAGCCGGCCGGGGGTGGCCACGACCACCTCGACACCGGTCCGCAGCGCGTCCGCCTGCCGCTGCAGCGACAGGCCGCCGACCACGGTGGCGCAGCGCAGCCCGAGGGCCCGGGCGTACGGGTCGAGCGCGGTGGTGACCTGCTGGGCAAGCTCACGGGTCGGCACCAGCACCAGCGCCAGCGGACGGCCAGGACGGGCCCGACGACCGGCGGTGCGGGAGAGCAGCGGGAGCCCGAAGGCGAGCGTCTTGCCGGAGCCGGTACGGCCCCGGCCCAGCACGTCCCGGCCGGCGAGCGAGTCCGGCAGGGTCGCCGACTGGATCGGGAACGGCTCGGTGATGCCCTGCGCGACCAGCGCGGTGAGCAGCTCCGGCGCCAGGCCAGTTGCGGCGAAGGTGGGAATGGTCATGGTCATGCGGAATGCCTTCCTCGACGCGGCACGTGTCGAGGGAGGGCGCCGAGACGGCGCTGTCACCGGGGACTTGTCCACCGGGACTCACAAGCACGAACCGAAGGGTTACGGGCCGGTCCGCCGCAGCGCGCCGCTCCCGCCGGAGCGGGGGGCGGCGCGGCGGACCGGTCCCGTCACCACACCCTGAGGGCGCGGTGGATGGTGCTGGGTGATCCGAAGATCAGATCGGGCGGATGTTCTCCGCCTGCGGGCCCTTCTGGCCCTGGGTCACCTCGAACTCGACCCGCTGGTTCTCGTCCAGGCTCCGGTAGCCGGAGGACTGGATCGCCGAGAAGTGGGCGAAGACGTCAGCGCCGCCGCCGTCCGGGGTGATGAAGCCGAAGCCCTTGTCAGCGTTGAACCACTTCACGGTGCCAATAGCCATGTGTTTCGTCTCCTTGACGGAACGTCGAACCCGCACTTGTTGCGGACTCGAAGAGGAGCGCTCCGCGCGGGAATGCGCGAATCGCCTGTCGCTTCTGGTCGCCCCGCCCGGAGAGCTCCGGACACAACAAAGAGCGCCTGGGGCCACAATCCGCCAGGCGCACACGAAGTCTCTGGTAACCAAAACTGCAACGCGCCTAACCTACCACAGATTGTGCAACGTGGGGGCGTTCGCCGAAATTTCCGGTACCCGGGCGATCAGCGCGGTCAACCCGTCGGCGTCCAGGAGGTCGGCCGGCCGGACGGTGGCGCCGTCCCGCACGTAGTGGAACGCGGCGCCGACCCGCTCGACCGGCACGCCGGCCAGCTCGGCCCAGGCCAACCGGTAGACGGCGAGCTGCACGGCGGCGACCTCCGCCTCGCGCCCGGTCGGCTGCCGGCCCGTCTTCCAGTCGACCACGTCGAACCGGCCGCCGGGCCGGACGAAGACGGCGTCCATCCGCCCACGCACCACCACCCCGGCGATCACCGTGGCGAACGGCACCTCCACCTCCACCGGGACCCGGTCGGCCCACTCGCTGGCCAGGAACCGCTCCTGCAGCTCGGTGAGCGCCTCGTCCGGGGCCGCGTCGTCGTCCGCGGCGCCGGGCAGCTCGTCCACGTCCAGCAGCCGGTCGGCGCCGAAGCGCTGCTCCAGCCAGGTGTGGAAGGCGGTGCCCCGGCGGGCGTACGGGTTGGGTTCGGTGGGCATCGGGCGGCGCAGGGCGCGCGCGAGGCCCTGCGGATCGCGGCGCAGCGCCACGAGCTGGGTCACCGAAAGGTGCTCGGGCAGCTCCACCTCGACGGCCTCGGCCCGCCGCAGCAGCTCGGCCCGCTCCGCGAGGAGCAGGTCCGCCTCCCGCCGCCACCGCGCCACCTCCGGGTCGTCCGCGCCGTCACCGGCCGGGCCGGCGACACCGTCCCGGCCCGCACCGGCCCCCGCCGGGTCCGTCGCCTCACGGCACACCGCCTCCGGGTCCGCCGGCTCACGGCGGGCCGCCTCGGGGTCGGCGAGGAATCTGCGGACCAGGGCTGCGGCCTCGGCGAGCGCCGGCCGGCGGGCGCCGAGCGGGTCGGCGGGCCACTCGGCGCGGAGCACCACCTCGGTGGTCGGGTTGACCGCGTCGCCGGGCGGTTCCGGCGCCCACTCGTCGACGAGGTGCCCGGCCCCGCCGTCCAGGCAGGCGTCGTGCACCTCGCGCAGGAGGAGCGCGGGCCCGCGGAACCGCTTCGTCCCCTCCCCCCACCAGTACCCGGAGCAGAGCAGCAGCCGCCGGGGCCGGGTCACCGCCACGTACGCCAGCCGGCGCTCCTCCCGCTCGTCGTGCGCCCGCCAGGCGTCGGTGAAGTCCTCCACCGCCCGGGCCACCCCGCGCTGGTCCTCGACGCCGGCCAGACCCAGCTCGGGCAGGCCGTCGGCGTCGCCCCGGAGCGGGAAGGGCAACACGCCCAGGCCGCCCAGCCAGTGGTCGGAGTTGCGGACCGGCCCCGGCCACACGCCCCGGGTCAGCCCGGCGACCGCGACCACGTCCCACACGAGGCCCTTGGCGGCGTGCGCGGTGAGCATCAGCACCGCGCCCTCCACCACCTCGACCTCGCCGGGGGCGAGCCCGCGCTCCTCGTCCTCCGCGGCGGCGAGGAAGGACAGGAAGCCGGCGAGGGTCGCGCCGGGCGTCTCCCCGCTGAACCGGGCGGCGACGTCGCCCAGAGCGTCGAGGTGGCCGCGGGCCAGGCCGGCGTCGCCGGCGCCGTCCCGACCGGCCCGGACCGCCACCTCCACGTCCAGGCCGATGGTCCGCTCGATGTCCGCGATCAGCTCCGGCAGCGTCTGGTCGAGCCGGTAACGCAGCAGGGCCAGTTCCATCCCGTACGCGCGCAGCCGCGCGTACCCCTCCGCCGAGTACGCCTGCGCGGGCCCCAGGTCGGCCAGCGCCTCCACCAGCGTGGCCTCGTCGAGCACGTCCACGGCGATCTCCGGCCCGTCGTCGCCGGTCCGTTCGCGCCGGGACCGGGCGATCGACCGGGCCCGCCGGTGCAGCGCCACCAGATCGCGCGGCCCGATCCGCCAGCGCGCCCCGGTGAGCAGCCGCAGCAGGGCCGCCCCGTCGGTCGGATCGGCGAGCACCCGCAGCGTGCAGACCACGTCGCGGACCTCGGGGGTGTCCAGCAGGCCGCCCAGGCCGACCACCTCGACCGGCAGCCCCCGGGCACGCAGCGCGGACTCGATGGCGGGGATCTGGCTGCGCAGCCGGACCAGCACCGCGGTGGTGGGGCGCTGCGGCACCGGGATGTGCTCGGGCAGCGCCCCCGGCGTCCGGGCCGCCCCGCGCCAGGCGGCGAGGACGCTGTCGGCGATCCACTCGGCCTCGTCGGCGTACGTGTGGAGCAGCGCGCAGTGCACGGTGCCGGCGGCGTGGCCGCGGGGGCTGCGGTGCGGGATCGGCTCCTTGACGCTGAGCGCGGCGCGCAGCTCCGGCACCTGCGCGCCGGCGGCGCGCAACGGAGTGGCCAGGGCGTTCGCCACGCCGAGGATCTCCGGACGGTTGCGCCAGCTCGTGGTGAGGCCCAGCACGTCGGCCGGGGTGCCGTCGGTGCGGGCGAACTCGCCGGGGAAGCGGTCCAGGGTGCCGGCGCTCGCGCCGCGCCAGCCGTAGATGGACTGGCAGGGGTCGCCGACGGCCGTGACCGGGTGGCCGCCGCCGAAGAGCGCGTTGAGCAGCACCACCTGGGCGTGGCTGGTGTCCTGGTATTCGTCCAGCAGCACCACCCGGAAGCGATCCCGCTCGATCACCCCGACGCCGGGGTGGTCCCGGGCCACCCGGGCGGCCCGGGCGAGCTGGTCGGCGAAGTCCATGGCCTCGAAGTCGTCCTTGCGCCGGGCGTACGCCCGCACCAGCGGCAGCAGCCGCAGCCGGGTCTGCTGGACGGCGAGGGCCTTCCGCACGTCGGCGTAGACCCGGCCGGGGTGGGACTGCACGTCGGCGAAGAACCGGCCGGTCCAGGCGGCCAGCTCGTCCGGGTCGACCAGGTGCTCGTCCAGCTCGCCGGCGAGCGCGAGCACCGCGTCGGTGATGGTGCTGGGCATCCGGTCCACGTCGGACATGTCGCCGTCGTAGTTGCGGACCAGCAGGTCCACGAGCTGCCAGCGGGACGCCTCGGTGAGCAGTCGGGTGGTGGGCTCGTAGCCGGCGCGCAGCCCGTGCTCGGTGACGATCCGGCCGGCGTAAGAGTGGTAGGTGGAGACGGTCGGCTCACCGGCCAAAGGGTCGTCGTGCGGGTCGCGAGCCTGCCGGCCCAGCCGGCGGACGAGCTGGTCGAGCCGGGTACGCACCCGGTGTGCCAGCTCGCCGGCGGCCTTGCGGGTGAAGGTCAGGCCGAGGATCTGCTCCGGCCGGACGTACGAGTTGGCGACCAGCCAGACCACCCGGGCGGCCATCGTCTCGGTCTTGCCGGAGCCGGCGCCCGCGACCACCAGCAGCGGCTCCACCGGGGCGGCGATGATCGCCGCCTGCTCCCGGGTGGGCGCCGGCAGCCGGAGCAGCTTCGCCAGCTCGACCGGGGTGTAGCGGGGGCCGGAGTCGGCGGTGCGGGGCGCCGGGGTCGCGGCGGTGCTGAAGAGCGCGGGCTGGGTCACGTTTCCGCCTTGGTTCGCGACTGCGGGCCTCGGAAGCTCACTCCTCGCGCTCACGGATTCTCCGGCGGACGGACGGTCGGCGGTTCGACGACCTGGCGACCCTGCCCGGACACCGGGCAGCTCGTGCGCACCGGGCAGACCCGGCACTTCGAGTTGGCGACCGCGGCGAAGGTGGCGGCGGCCATCGTATCGGCGGTACGCCGGACCAGCGCGGTCGCCCAGCCGGCCTCCGGGCCCTCCCCGGCGGCGGCCTGGGTCTGCTCCCTGGCGTCCTTCGTCCCGGTGCCGAGCTGCACCAGCGCGGCACCGCCGGACTCCTCGCCGAACTCGGCGAACGCTCCCGCCTCCACCGCCGCCTGGTACGCCCCGAGCTGCGGGTGCTCGGCGACCTCCCGCTCGGTGACCGCGGTGGACTTGCCGGTCTTGAGGTCGATCACCACGAGCCGGCCGTCGGCGTCGACCTCCAGCCGGTCCACCCGGCCGGTCAGCTCGACCGGCCGCTGCGGGTCGTCGAGGCGGACCGCGAACTCGTGCTCGATGGCGAGCAGCCGGCGGGGGTTGCCGGCGAGCCAGCGGAGCAGCTTGTCCACCATCGCCTCGGCGCGGTCCCGTTCCGGGCCGACCATCCAGCGGGCGGCCAGCTCGATCGCGTCGAAGCGGGCGGCCACGTACTCCAGCAGGGTGGTCCGGTCGACGCTGGCGTCCTCGGCAAGCATCGCGGCGGCGTGCACCAGGTTGCCGACCCCCTGCGCGGCGCTGGCCGGGCCGCTGCCGCCGTGCCGTTCCAGCAGCCAGCGCAGGCTGCACCGCAGCGCGCTCTCCATCGCCGACGGGGTGACCCGGACCGGCTCACCGTCCTCCACCAGCGGCCGGTCGTCGGAGAGGCCGCGCAGCCCCCACCAGTCGTCCGGGTGGGCGCCGGGGACCCCGGTGGCGGCCAGCCGGGCCAGCTCGGCCGCCGCCGCGCGCCGCCGGGCGGGCGGCGCCGCCGGATCGGTGACCGCGGTACGCAGCTCCGCCACCAGCGCCGACAGGGTGAGCCCGCGCGGCGGGAGCGTGAGGGGCAGCGCACCGGGTGACTCGGCGGCCGGGTCACCGTCGACGGTCAGCGCGGCACCGTCGCCCGGCTGTTCCGGCGTCCTCAGCCGCTCGACGGGTGCGCCGGCCGGACCGCGGTCGGCGGCCAGCGCCGCGCCGTCGCCCGGCAGGCCGGCAGGACGATCCGGTGCCGAACCGCCGCCGTCGGCCGCGGTGACGTCGCTCGGTCCGCCGGCCCCGGACCCGCCCGCCGTCGGACCGGACGTCGGTCCGCCGCCGATCGCGCGGGCCTCGGTGGTGCCCAGCTCGTACAGGAACCGGCTGGGCTGTTCCTCGTGGTCGTCGCCGCCGACCGCGGCCGAGGCGACCGCGGTGACCAGCAGCCGGTGCCGGGCTCGGCTGACCGCGACGTGGAAGAGGCGGCGCTCCTCGTCCAGCAGCGCCGAGGTCTGCCCGACCAGGCTGGCCCGGGCCCCGGCGCCGTCCGCCCGGCCGGCCAGCACGTCCACCAGCCGCTCGGAGCCGAGCAGGCTGCCGCGCAGCCGCAGGTCCGGCCAGACGCCCTCCTGCACGCCGGCGACCGCGACCAGATCCCATTCCAGGCCCTTGGCGGCGTGCGCGGTCAGCAGCCGGACCGCCTCGCCGCGGTCGGCGCTGGCGGCCAGGGTGTCGGCCGGCAGCTCCTGCCCGAGCACGTGGTCGAGGAAGACCTCGGCGCGCGCGCCGGGCAGCCGGTCGGTGAACCGGGCCGCCGCGTCGAAGAGCACCAGCACGGCGTCCAGGTCCCGGTCGGCCGCCTCGGCCCGCCAGCGCTGGGCGGTCTCGTGCTCCCCGGTCGCCTCACGGCCCCGGGTGATCGCCCCGGCCCAGCGTTCGGCCAGGCCGCTGTCCCGCCAGGCCGCCCAGAGCACGTCCTCCGCGGTGGCGCCGGGGGCCGCCGCGGTCTGCCGGACGGTCGCCAGCAGGGCCGCGACCGCCTGTGCGGGCACCGCCCAGCGCCGGTCGATCGCGGCCAGCTCGGCCGGGTCGCGCAGCGCCTCCACGATCAGCTCGCCGGAGGGGCGTCGGTCGCCGCCGGCCAGCGCGAGCGCGCGCAGCCCCTGGCGGAGCCGCCGCTCGGCGAGCGGGTCGGCGCCGCCGAGCGGCGAGTGCAGCAGGGCGACCGAGGCCTCCTCGTCCAGCCGGTCGGGTTCCAGCGCGCACCGGAGCAGGAGCAGCAGTGGCGCCACCCCGGGCTGCAGGTGCAGCGGCAGATCCTCGCCGTGCACGACGGTCGGCACGCCGGCGGTGTGCAGGGCGCGGCGCAGCGACGGCAACTGCCGGCCGGTCGACCGGACCAGCACCGCCATCCGGGACCAGGGCACCCCGTCGAGGAGGTGGGCCTCGCGGAGGGCGTGGGCCAGCCAGGCCGACTCGCTGGTGGCCGAGCGGAACGTGCGGACCTCGATCGAGCCGGGCGCGGCGTCGGGCAGCGGCCGGAGCTTCCGGTGCGCCGCCGGGCCGCGCAGCCGGCGGGCCAGCCGGGTGGTCGCCGCGAGGAGCCCCGGGCCGGCCCGGTAGGAGGTGGTCAGCACGACCTGGGCGGCCGGGGCACCTGAGGCGGTGCGGAACCGGTGCGGGAAGGTGGTCACGCCGGCCGGGTCGGCGCCGCGGAAGGCGTACGTGGACGAATCCGGGTCGGCGAACGCGACCAGGGACGTGCCGCCGCCGGCGATCACCGCGAGCAGGTCGAGCTGGGCGGGATCGCTGTCGGCCAGCTCGTCGACGTAGACGTGGGCGAGCCGGCGGCGCTCGACCGCCAGCAGCTCCGGGTCGTCGAGCAGCATCCCGGTGGCGGCCCGGACCAGCTCGGCCGGGTCGTACGCGACCGAGCCGCGGTTGCTGACGTCGCGCAGGGCGAGGACGGCGACGTACTCCCGGAGGAAGCGCGCGGCCGCCGGCCAGTCGGCGCGGCCCAGCTTCTCCCCCAGCCGGGCCAGCTCGACCGGGCCGACGCCACGCTCGACGGCGCGCATCAGCAGGTCGCGGAGCTGGGCGGCGAACGCCCGGGTCCGCAGGGCGGGGCGCAGGTCCTCCGGCCAGCCGACCGGGTCGTCCTCCGGCTCCTCGCCGACCACGTCCAGCAGCTCGCGGATGATCAGATCCTGCTCGGGACCGGTGAGTAGTCGGGGCGACGGCTCGCCCCGCTCGGCGGCGGCCCGGCGGAGCAGGCCGAAGGCGTACGCCGGGAAGGTCCGCACCAGCGGCTCGCGGACCACCCGGTGCCCGTTCCTGGCGATTCGCGCCTCGATCCGGTGGCGCAGGTCGGTGGCGCCCCGCCGGCCGAAGGTGAGCACGAGGACGCGCTCCGGGTCGGCGCCCTCGGCCACCCGGGCGGCGACCGCCTCGACCAGGGTGCTGGTCTTGCCGGTGCCCGGACCGCCGACGACGAGCATCGGCCCGTCGGTGTGCGCCACCACCTCGGCCTGCACGGGATCGGCCAGCCGGAGCGCGGGGTACGCGCCATCGCCCGCCGACCCCTCGGGCCGGCGAGCCGCCGCGGTCGTCCCTTCGGACCGACCGTCCCCCCGCGTCGCCTCGCCGGAGCGGCCGTCCCCCCGGACCGCCTCGGCAGGCCGACGCACCAGCCGGTACGCCTGCATCAGCTCATCCCACCACGCCGGTACGACACCTGCCGCGCCACCGCCTCACCCGCGCGCCCCAGCTCACGTTGCCGTCAGGTGAGGTGGTGGTCAAGGGCGTCCAGGGCTTCGGGGACGGTGGGGACCACGGTGAGCAGGTTCAAGCCGGCGGGCTTGAGGAAGTTCCGGTCGGCCAGGGTGTGCAGCCAGTCGATCAGGGGGCGGTAGAAGCCGTCGGCGTCGACCAGCACCATCGGCTTGGCGTGCATGGCGAGCGTGGCGGTGGTCCAGACCTCGAACAGCTCGTCCAGGGTGCCGAGACCGCCCGGCAGGGTGATGAAGGCGTCCGACTTGTCGATCATCAGCGTCTTGCGGCTGGCCATGCCGTCGGTCACCAGCAGCTCGTCGGAGGCCAGGTCGGCGACCTCCAGGTCGACCAGGGCCTGCGGGATGACGCCGAGCGTGGGACCGCCGGCGGCCCGCGCCCCGTCCGCCAGCGCACCCATCATCCCGACGCAGCCACCGCCGCTGACCACGGTGTGTCCCCGTCGGGCCAGCTCCGCGCCGGTCTCGGCCGCCAGGTCCAGCCAGCGCCGGTCGAGGGTACGGGAGGACGCGCAGAACACGCAGATCGCGGCCACCCGGTCAGCCCTTCCCGCCCTGGTCGGCGGCGGCCCGCTGGTCGGCCTCCTTACGGGCGACCGCCTCCTCGCGGACCGCCTCCTGCTCGGCGGAGAGCACCGCCTCGGCCTCCACGATGTGCCGGACCGCCGCGTCGACGTCGTCGGTGAGGCAGATCAGCTCCAGGTCGGACGGGCCGATCTTGCCCTCGGCGGCCATGCTGTCGCGCAGCCAGTCGAGCAGCCCGCGCCAGTAGTCCACGCCCATCAGCACCACCGGGAAGCGGGTGACCTTGCCGGTCTGCACCAGCGTGAGCGACTCGAACAGCTCGTCCATGGTGCCGAAGCCGCCGGGCAGCACGACGAACGCCTGGGCGTACTTGACGAACATGGTCTTGCGGGCGAAGAAGTAGCGGAAGTCGATGGCGAGGTCGACCCAGTCGTTGAGCCCCTGCTCGAACGGGAGCTCGATGCCGAGCCCGACGGAGAGGCCGCCCGCCTCGCTGGCCCCCCGGTTGGCCGCCTCCATCACGCCCGGGCCGCCGCCGGTGATCACCGCGTACCCGGCCCGGGCCAGGGCGCCGCCCAGCTCCTCGGCCAGCCGGCACTCCGGGCTCTCCGGCATGCTGCGGGCCGAGCCGAAGACGCTGACCGCGGGCGGCAGGTCGGCGAGGGTGTCGAAGCCCTCGACGAACTCCGACAGGATGCGCAGCGCCCGCCAGGCGTCCTTGGTCTTCCAGTCGCCGCGCCCCCGGGAGTCGAGCAGCCGCTGGTCGGCGGTGCTGGTCGGGATGGCGCCGCGGCGGAGCGTGACGGCGCCCCGGTGCCGTTCCCGTCCCCGGTCCGGGCCGGGCTGCTGCCGCCCGTTGCTCTGGCTCATGGGAGCCACCGTAGTGGAGCCGGGGCGGCCGGGTGTGCGGGCCGGCGAGCCGGGGAAATAGTTCGCGATCTTGGGCAACTAATTCGGTCGCTCATACGTCTTACTATTCACATACCGGGTATGCCCCGGCGCGCGCCTTCGGGGGAGGAGCAAGCGTGATCAGCAACAACGAGATGATCCGGATTCGGCGACAGATGCAGCGGCGGATCCGGGACGTGGTGGCCGAGCGTCGCCGCGCCCGCCAGTTGGAAGCCCACGACCGCACCGGTGACCGGACCGAGTCCCGCCCCATTACGGATCAGTCCCTCACCCCGACCGCCTGACCGGTCGGCCACACGTCGACCAAGAGGTTTGCGTCACCCGGGATCCGGTGACGCAAACCTCTTGGTCGTTCTCAGCGGCGGTCAGGCCGGGGCCAGCCAGCGGTGCAGGGTGGCCGCGCCGTCCCGGATCTTCGCCAGTTCGACGTGCTCGTCCTTGTGGTGAGCCAGGTTGGGGTCGCCGGGGCCGAAGTTCAGCGCCGGGATGCCCATCGCCGCGAACCGGGCGACGTCCGTCCAGCCGAGCTTGCCGATCGGGGCCGCGCCCACCGCGGCCAGGAACTCCTGCGCCGGCGGCGCGTCCAGGCCGGGGGCCGCGCCCGCCGCCGCGTCCGTCACCTCGAGGTCGAAGCCGGCGAAGACCTCCCGCAGGTGCGCCTCGGCGGCGGCCGGGTCACGGTCCGGGGCGTACCGGTAGTTGATCTCGATCTCGCACCGGTCCGGGATGACGTTGCCGGCCACCCCGCCGGTGATCCGGACCGCGTTCAGGCCCTCGCGGTAGTCGCAGCCGTCGATGGTGACCCGCCGCGCCTCGTACGCCCGCAGCCGGTTCAGCACCTCCCCCGTGCCGTGGATGGCGTTCACCCCGTGCCAGGACCGGGCCGCGTGGGCCCGCTCGCCGTGCGTGGTGACGATCGCCCGCATGGTGCCCTGGCAGCCGGCCTCGACGATCCCGTACGTCGGCTCGAGCAGCACCGCGAAGTCGGCCTGGAGCCACTCCGGGTGCGCCTCGGCGACCAGGGTGAGCCCGTTGTACTTGGACTCGATCTCCTCGGCCTCGTAGAAGAAGTACGTCACGTCGTAGCGCGGGTCCGGCAGGGTCACCGCGAGGTGCAGCGCGAACGCGACCCCGGACTTCATGTCGGAGGTGCCGCAGCCGTACATCAGGTCGCCGCGCATGGTGGACGGGAAGTTGTCGTTCAGCGGGACGGTGTCCAGGTGGCCGGCGAGCACCACCCGCTGCGTCCGGCCCAGGTCGGTGCGCGCCATCACCGTGTTGCCGTGCCGGAAGGTGGTCAGGTGCGGCACTCTCCGCAGCACCTCCTCGACGCAGTCGGCGATCGCCTTCTCGTGGAGGGAGACGGACTCTATGTCGACCAGGGCGCGGGTGAGCGCCACCGGATCAGCCAAGACCTCGGGGGTCAACGGGTTCTCCATGCTGGGCACGGTACCGTCAAAATCGTGACCAACGCACAGTCTGCCTGGGGCATCGGCCTCGCCACCGTGACCGCTGACGACCAGATGCTCGACACCTGGTATCCGACCGGCAAGCTGGGCCTCGGCGAGCTGCCGCTGGTCCCCGGGGAGGACCAGGCCGACGTGCTGGACCTGCCACCGGGCGCGGTCGGCGAGCGGGCGCTGCCCGGCCTGCGTACCGTCCAGGTGGTCACCGTGATCGGTTCGCTGGACGACCCGATCAAGGACGCCGCCGACGCGTACCTCCGCCTGCACCTGCTCTCCCACCGCCTGGTGCGACCCAACGAGCTGAACCTCGACGGCATCTTCGGCAAGCTGGCCAACGTGGCCTGGACCTCGGCCGGGCCGTGCCCGCCGGAGCGGGTGGACGAGCTGCGCGTGATCGAGCGGGCCGCCGGCCGCCACCTGGCCGTGTACGGGGTGGACAAGTTCCCGCGGATGACCGACTACGTGGTGCCCGCCGGCGTGCGGATCGCCGACGCGGACAGGGTGCGGCTCGGCGCCCACCTGGCCGCCGGCACCACGGTGATGCACGAGGGCTTCGTCAACTTCAACGCCGGCACGCTGGGCACCTCGATGGTGGAGGGGCGGATCGTGCAGGGCGTGCTGGTCGGCGACGGTTCGGACATCGGCGGCGGCGCCTCGATCATGGGCACCCTCTCCGGCGGCGGCACCGAGAAGGTACGCATCGGCGAGCGGAGCCTGATCGGTGCGAACGCCGGCGTCGGGATCTCCCTCGGCGACGACTGCGTGGTGGAGGCGGGCTGCTACATCACGGCCGCGTCGAAGATCACCCTGCCGGACGGCCGGTTGGTCAAGGCTCGCGATCTCTCCGGCGTGGACGGCCTGCTCTTCTGGCGCAACTCGGTCACCGGGGCGCTGGAGGCGAAGCAGCGCAGCGGCCGGGGCATCGAGCTGAACGCCGCCCTGCACGCCAACGACTGACCGGACCGGGGCCGGGGCGACCACCCCGGCCCCGGTCACGGCCACCGCCCGGGCCCGCGGCGGGGAGACCGCGGACCCGGGCGCCGGAGTCACCGCAGGCGGTACGCCTGGATGATCCGTTCGGACACCGTGTTGCCGGCGGTGTCCCGGGCGGTGGTCCTCAGCGAGACGTACCCGGGGCCGGCCGGGTGCCGGACGGTGGCCGTCCAGCCCGTCCCCGTGCGGTGCAGGGCCGCCTTGCGCCAGGTCTTCCCGCCGTCGTACGAAACCTCGACGGTCAGCGCGGCGACCTTCGCGGCCGGCGCGCCGGGCTGGCGCTCGACGGTCACCGGGATGGTGAACGCCCGGCCGGCCGGGGCGGTGTTGTCGTCCCGCACCGGCGGCGTGAAGCGCACCGCCATCGCCGGCAGCCGCGCCCAGTCCGCACCGGAGACATGCTTCGACTTGAACGTCCACGCGGCCGTGACCACGGTGCTGAGGTCGGTGAAGCCGCGGGTGGCGGAGGTCTCCACCCGGTAGGTCGCCAGGCCGGGCGGCACTTCGAACTCGCCGTACCCGGCGTACGGGCTCTCTCCGACCAGCTTGCCGTTGCGGTAGAGCGCGGTCCGCTCGGTGTCGTTGAGTGACCCGCCGGGATGCCCGGCGGCGTCACTGTGCACCGGCAGGCTGACCACGACGGTGTTGCCGTTGCGGGTGATGCCCTGCTCCGGCCAGCGCGGCTGCGGGAAGGACGGGCCGTACGGCGCCGAATTCCAGTCCTCCCGGACCGTGCGGCCGGCCTGGTACCGGGTCGGCACGGACTCCAGCCCGACCTTCGGGTTCAGCCACCCCTCCTCGGTTCGTTCCCCGAACAAGAGTTCGCTGCTCCAGCGCATCCCGGCGGGCGCGTTGTAGTGCTCGACCCGCGGACCGGGGACGGTGGTGGGCAGGATGAGCGCCGAGCCGCCGATGTTGTAGTCCGACTCCGGGAAAACCGCCCGCTCGGCCGCCAGGCCCGGGTAGCCGCCGCGGAACCGGTGCACCACGGTGGCCAGGTCACGCCGCTGGTAGTGCTTGACATAGCCGGTCGGGAAGCGGCCGGGGAAGACCTCGCTCAGCGCGTACAGGTAGGGGCTGCTGGGCGCTTCCAGGTCGGCCCACTGGCTGCTCAGCGAGCCGACGAACTTCTTCGCCGACACCGCCCGGCCGAGCTGCCCGCTGGTGAGCCCGGCGAAGTCGAACGTCCACAGGCCGAAGCCGTAGATGACGTCGGTGCCGAACCAGGTGCCGGAGAGGTCGATCAGCGCGGGCGCGGCGCCCCGCTGCGGGACGGTGGTACGGATCGGCTTCGCCGTCCGGGCGTCGAGGGTGAGCCGCAGGTCCCGGTCCACCACCAGCTCCGGCTGGCTCAGCGAGGAGAGACCCGCCGGCTCGCCCTGCGCGTCAGACTCGAAGATCAGGCTGCTCAGGCCGTACCGGCCCTTGGGGACGCGGACCTTCGCCACCCCGTCCGGGTCGTAGACGTCCTGGACGACGAAGCCGTCCAGCCCGAGCAGGCTGGTGAAGTAGTCGGCGGCTGCCCTGCCGGCCCGGTCCTTGTGGGTGACCGTCACGGTGTAGCTCTCCACCTCCCGGTTCACCGCCAGCGGGGTGACCGCGACCGCGGCGCCGGAGCGGGCGACCACCCGGCCGGTCCAGTAGCCGTCCAGGCCGCCGAGCCGGGTGTCCGCGGTGACGGTGACCTGGGCCTGGCCACCGGCCGGCACGGTCAGCCGGGACGCGCCGAGCCGGAACATGCCGGCCGGCGCGGAACGCCCGTCCGGTCCGGTGACCTCGGTGCTCAGCTCCAGGGTGAGCGGAGCGGTGCCGGCGTTGCGGTAGCTCAGCGTCCGGGTGATCGGCTGGTCGTCGCCGTGCGGCCAGGCCGTCCGGCCGAACGAGACGCTGACCGGGTCGCTGGTGATCTGCTCGGTGATCGCGTGCGCCACGTCGACCCGCCCCGCGCCCTGCTGGTAGGCGGTCTGGTCGGGGTGCGGCTTCGCCGAGGCCATCAGCGTCGCCTTGAGCTGCCCGCCGGTCCAGCCGGGGTGCTGCTGGGCGAGCAGCGCCGCCGAGCCGACCACGTGCGGGGTGGCCATCGAGGTGCCGGAGAGGGTCACGTACTTCTCCCCCACCGGGTCGCCGATGAAGCCGTGCGCGGCCCGGGCGGCGACGATCTCCACGCCGGGGGCGGTGATGTCGGGCTTCAGGCCGTCGTCGCCGACCCGCGGGCCACGGCTGGAGAAGAATGCCAGCTCGTCGTCGCGGTCCACGGCGCCGACGGCCAGCGCGGCGTCGGCGGTGGCCGGGGAGCCGACCGAGCCGTCCGAGCCGTCGTTGCCGGCCGCGGTGACGAACAGCGTGCCGGTCTGTGCGGTCAGCGTCTGCACGGCCTGCTCCAGCGGGTCGACGTCCGGGGTGTCCCACCCGCTGAGGCTCATGTTGACCACGGTGGCGTGCTTCTCGGCGGCGGCCCACTCCATGCCGGCCAGGATCGCCGAGTCGGTGCAGCCCTCGGTCTCGCAGACCTTGCCGGAGAGCAGGGTGGCGTCGGGGGCGACGCCCCGGTACTTCCCACCGGAGGCCGCGCCGCTGCCGCCGATGATCGAGGCGACGTGGGTGCCGTGGCCGACCGTGTCGTCGGCGTCCGGCGCCTCGCTGAAGTTGCGCGACTCGGCGACCCGGCCGGCCAGGTCCGGGTGGGTGACGTCGACGCCGGTGTCCAGCACCGCGACGGTGACGCCCTTGCCGGTGAAGCCGGCCGCGTACGCGGCGGGCGCGCCGATCTGCGGGACGCTGTGGTCGAGGGTGACCCGCCGCCTGCCGTCGAGCCAGATCCGGTCGACACCCCCCGCCGTGTCGACCCGGGCACCGGCCCGGCCGATGGTCAGCGCACCCCAGACCGCGCCGGCGTCGGCCTTCGTCGCCACCAGCGCCGCGCCGCCGATCGCCGGCAGGTCGCGGGTCACCCGCGCGCCGGCGAGCGGGGCCGTCGTCCGCCGGGCCACCCCCGGCCGGTACGACACCAGCAGCGGCAGGGTGTCCCGGTGGGCGTCGTCGTAGCCGGCGGAGACGAGTTCGGTGACGTCGAAGAGCCGCCGGTCGATCCGGCCGGCCCGGATCAGCGGCAGCGCGTCCTGCGGCACCACGCTCAGGTGGCCGCGGTCGCGGCGGACCAGGAAGTTGAGGTGGGAGCGGCCGGCGCCGGGGCGTACGGCGGCCTGACCGGCGGCGGTGACGGTGATCCGATCACCGGTGAGCAGGGTGACGGTGGCCGGTCGCCCGGTGGCCGCGGACCCGTGGCCGGGGGCCGGAGCCGACGGTGCGGGCAGCGGGACGGCGGTGGCCGGTACCGGCGCGGCCAGCACAAGTCCGAGCGTGAGGCCGAGTCCGGCCAGTTTTCTTCTTCGGTGCTGCAACGGTTCCTCCTCGGGAAGCGTCTTCATCGATGAGAGCCACATCGACGAGAACCGTCAGAATTGCATACCAGGTATGCAAAGTGAAGTCACCAAGATGACCGTCAGGGCACAAAACAGCGAGGCGTCCAGGGATGATCACCCGGTGAGCTCCATGAGGGAACGCATGCTCGCCGGCGAGGCGTACATCGCCGACGACCCCGAGATCATCGCCGACCTGGACCGCGCCGCGCGGCTGACCGAATGCTTCAACGCCAGCTCCGCCGAGGACCCGGAGGGCGGTCTCGCGGCGCTGCGGGAACTGCTCGGCTCGCTCGGCGAGGGCACCTGGGTGCGGCCACCCTTCCACTGCGACTACGGCTGGCAGACCCACATCGGCCCGCGCAGCTTCGTCAACTTCAACGCGGTCTTCCTCGACGTCGCCCGGATCACCATCGGCGCCGACGTCCAGATCGGACCGAACGTCCAGCTCCTCACCGCCACCCACCCGGTCGAGGCGGAGCCGCGCCAAGCCAAGTGGGAGGCGGCCAAGCCGATCACCATCGGGGACAACGCGTGGCTCGGCGGCGGGGTCATCGTGCTCGCCGGGGTCACCATCGGCGACAACACGGTGGTCGGTGCGGGCGCCGTCGTGACGAGGGACCTGCCCGCCAACGTCGTCGCGCTCGGTAACCCCGCCCGGGTGGTACGCACCCTGGAATAGTGAACGGACCCGGGTGGCCTGGCTGCTCCGCCGCGCGGTGCCGTCACCCCGGCGGGGGCTCGACCAGGCGTACCACCAGGTCGGCCCGGCCTGCGGTGCCGGACACCACGGACGCGTTGGCCTCGTCGCTGCCGAGCGCCCAGGCCCGCGCCTGCGCCGCCGACTTCCCGTACGCCTCGTGCCGGGCGGTGAGCCGGCGCAGCCGCAGCTCGGCGTCGAGATCGAGGAACCAGATCTGGTGCAGCAGGGTCCGGACCTCCTCCCACGGCTCGTCCCGCAGCAGGAGGTAGTTCCCCTCGGTCACCACCAGCCGGACCTCGGGCGGTACCTCGATCGCCCCGGCGACCGGCTCCTCCAGATCCCGGCGGAACGCCGGCGCCCAGACCGAGGTCGGTTCCAGCCGCCGCAGGCGGCGCAGCACCGAGACGAAACCGTTGACGTCGAAGGTGTCCGGGGCGCCCTTGCGCTCCTGCCGACCGAGCCGGACCAGCTCGGACTGGGCGAGGTGGAAGCCATCCATCGGCACCAGCCGGGCGGCCGGCCCGACCGCCGCGACGAGCCGCTCGGCGAGCGTGGACTTGCCCGCCCCGGGCGCGCCGGCGATGCCGAGCAGCTGCCGCGGGCCGTCGCCGGCGAGAGCCCGCGCCCGGGCGGCCAGGTCGTCGAAGGGGAGGACCCGCGCCGGAGGCATCAGCCGAGCACCGGCTCGCTGATGGTGAACCGCGCCTCGACCGCGGCCTGCACGGTCTGCGGGCGCGGGTCGAGCTGCAGTTCGGGCGCGGCACCGGCCGGCCCGCCGGCGCCCTTGCCGAACGCGGCGCCGGCCATCATCGGCTGGGCGCCCGTGCCGGTGTCGGCCAGCTCCAGCAGGGCGGTCACCCGGGCGCCGAGCGCCTCCGCGTACTCCCGGGCCCGGGCCAGCGCGTCGGCGATCGCGGCGTGCCGGGCCTCCCGGTACGCGGGGCTGTCCGGCCGCAGCGACCACCACGGGCCGGCCACCTCGACCTGGTCCTGGTCGGCCAGGCGCAGCATCAGCTCGCCCAGTGCGGTGAAGTCGGTGACGGTGACGGTGGTGCCGACACTGCCGTGGTACGCCACCACCCGCTCACCCGAGCGCTTCGTCTCCGGCCAGACCCGCAGCTGACCCGTCTCCCGCCGCTCGATGGCCGGGCCGGACGAGTCGAGCAGCACCCGGACCGCGGCGGCCCGCTCGGCCAGCCGGGTCAGCGTCGTCTCCCGGTCCCGGTCCCGGGCGGTCGCGGTCACCGTGAACTCGGCCAGCTCGGGAGCGACCTCCCGGTACGCCTCGCCGCGTACCGCCACGACCGGTGCGTCCGCCATGCCCTCACCCTAACCGCGCGCCAACCTGCCCGCGCGGGCGTCCTCAGGCGGGACGCCGCCCCGCGTACGACACCCGCCCGCCCTCGACCCGGCAGTCGGTGAGGTGCCCTCCGGCCGCCCCGAGCTCCAGCAGGTACGCCAGTTCCTCGCCGTGGTCACCGCCGACCGGGAACTCCCGCCGGTGGGCATGGAACGGCCGGCCGAGCAGTGCACGCCGGGCCGCCCGCGCCTCCTCGTGCGCCGCGACGAGTGCCGCCGCGTCACCGGCCCGGAGCGCGCCGGCCAACTCGTCGAGGAAGCCGGTGACCCGCCCCAGCTCGGCCAGCACCCGCTCGCGGTTACCGAGGAGCATGTTCGCGGTCCGATCGGACGGCGTCGCGGCCACCCTCGTACCGTCGCGGAAGCTGCCGGCGGCCAGCCCGAGCACCGCGTCGCGCAGCTCGGCGCGCTGCACCGCACCGGCGAGCGCCCGGGCGAGCAGGTGCGGCACATGGGAGGAGAGCGCCGCCACCGTGTCGTGCTCCACCGGCGACATCGGGACCACCCTGGCCCGGAACACCGCGATGACCAGCTCGGTGAGCCAGCGGAACGCGGCCAGGCCGGTGCCACCGGCCGGGCAGAGGACCCAGGCGGCTTCGTCGAAGAGGCCGGGGTCGGCCGCGGTGAGACCGGCCTGATCGCCGCCGGCCATCGGGTGGCCCGGGACGAACCGTCCGCCGAGGCCGTGCGCCACGGCGAAGGCGGCCAGCTCGGCCTTCGTACTGCCCACGTCGGTGAGGACGCAGCGATCACCGGTCACGCCGGCAACCCGCAGCAACGTCTCCGGCAGGGTCGGCAGCGGTCCGCAGAGAAAGACGACGTCCCGGTCGGCGACCGCCTCGTCGAGGGATTCCGGGGAGCTGATTCCCGCTGCCCGGGCCTGCTGCCGGGTCGCCGGATCCGGGTCCCAGCCGGCGACGTCGAGTCCGGCGTCACGCAGCCGCAACAGCACCGACCCGCCGATCAGCCCGGTGCCGATGACGGCGGCCCGCACGCCCCGCGTTCCGAGACCCGTGGTGCCGCCCACCGCCGGCTCGCCAGGCCGGTCCGTCGCCCCGTCCGTCATCGCCGCAGCAGTCCCGAGGTCAGTCGCGCAACCGGCCGGCGACCGCCGCGACGTGCTCGTCGGACTCGGTCAGCGCCGCCCGTACGTGTCGGGAGCCGGCCGGACCGTAGAAGATCCCGGCGGCGACCAGGATGCCCCGGCGGGCCAGCCAGTCGACGGTCTCCCAGCAGTCCTCGTCCCGGGTCATCCAGAGATAGAGCCCGGCCTCGGAGTGCTCGACCGTGAAGCCGGCGTCGGTGAACGCGGCGTACAACTGCTCCCGGCGGGCCCGGTAGCGCTCCCGCTGCGCGTCGGCGTGCGCCTCGTCGCCGAGCGCGGCCACCATCGCGGCCTGCACCGGGGCGGGCACGATCATGCCGGCGTGCTTACGGATCTTGAGCAGCTCGGCCACCAGCGTCGGGTCGCCGGCGACGAAGCCGGCCCGGTACCCGGCCAGGTTGGAACGCTTGGAGAGCGAGTGCACCGCCAGCACGCCGTCGTATGACCCGCCGCAGACCTCGGGCGAGAGCACGGAGACCGGCTCGGCGTCCCAGCCCAGCGGCAGGTAGCACTCGTCGCTGGCGACCACCGCGCCGCGCTCGCGGGCCCAGTCGACCACCTTGCGCAGGTGGCGGGCGGGCAGCACCCGCCCGGTCGGGTTGCCGGGCGAGTTGACCCAGACCAGGCGGACCCGGGAGGTGGGACCGACCGCGGTCAGCGAGTCGGTACGGACGGTGGTGGCACCGACCAGCCGCGCCCCGTCCTCGTACGTCGGGTAGGCGACGGACGGCACCACGACCACGTCACCGGGGCCGACGCCGAGCAGCGTGGGCAGCCAGGCGACCAGCTCCTTGGAGCCGATCGTCGGCAGCACGCCGAGCCCGTCGACGCCGGCGCCACAGGCCCGGGCGACCCACGCCGCGATGGCGTCCCGCAGCGCGGGGGTGCCCGCGGTCAGCGGGTAGCCCGGGGCGTCCGACGCGTCGGCGAGCGCCTGCCGGATCACCGTGGGCACCGGGTCGACCGGGGTGCCCATAGAGAGGTTGATCAGGCCGTCGGGGTGCGCCGCGGCCACTGCGGCCGCGGCGTTCAGGACGTCCCAGGTGAAGTCGGGCAGCCGGGACGAGACCGGCGCGGGCCGGTTCAGTGGCCCTCTTCGCGCGGCGGCTGGGCCGCGACGAAGGTCGCGTCCTTCTCCACCTTGCCGATCTTCGAGGCGCCACCGGGCGAGCCCAGGTCCTCGAAGAACTCGTAGTTGGCCCCGGTGTAGTCCTTCCACTGCTCCGGGACGTCGTCCTCGTAGAAGATCGCCTCCACCGGGCAGACCGGCTCACAGGCACCACAGTCGACGCACTCGTCGGGGTGGATGTAGAGCATCCGATTGCCCTCGTAGATGCAGTCGACCGGGCACTCCTCGATGCAGGCCTTGTCGAGCACATCGACGCACGGCTCGGCGATGATGTAGGTCACCGGTCTTCTCCTCCGCAGACTCGCCGCGATCACCCGCGACGATAAGAGCCTAGTATCTCGCCGGGGAGGGGGTGAATTGTGCTCAGACAGCAGGACGTGGGACACCGGATCGTGGTGCGCCGTATTGTGGGGATTCGCGAAGGCCGGCCGCTCTTCTCCGACGCTCTGGGCGAGTTGGTCGAGCTGAACGAGACCCACATCACGCTGGCGACCAACCAGGGCCGACTGCGGGTCCCGGTCGCCGAGGTGCATCGGGCGAAACGGGTGCCCCCGGCCCGCCGGCCGACCGCCGCCGCGGTGGTCGCCCTGGAGCTGGCCGCCGACGAGGCGTGGCCCGCCCCGGTACGCGGCCGGCTCGGCGACTGGCTGCTGCGCGGCGCCTCAGGCTGGACCGGCCGGGCGAACTCGGCGCTCCCGGTCGGCGACCCGGACCGCCCGCTCCCGGCCGCTCTGGACGCCGTGGAGCGCTGGTACGCCGACCACGGCCAGCCGGCGATGGTCAACACCCCGCTGCCGCTCGCCGCGCCGGTCGGCGCGGCGCTGGACGCGCGCGGCTGGGACGCCCGGCCGCCGGTGCTGGTGCAGACCGTCGCGGTCGCCGCGCTGCCGGCGGCCCCGACCGCCCGCACCGGTCCACCCCCGGTCGAGCTGACCGGCGCGCCGTCGGACGACTGGCTGGCCGTCGCCGCCGGCCGCAAGGGCGGCCTGCCGGCCGCCGCCCGGCACGTCCTCACCGCCGTGGACCGGGTCCGCTTCGCCCAGGTGTACGCCGACGGCAGGCTGGTCGCCGTCGGCCGGGGCACGGTCACCGGGCAGGGGCGCTGGCTCGGCCTCGCCCTGATCGAGGTGCTGCCCGAGGCGCGTCGGCAGGGGCTGGCCGGCCGGGTGATCCGGTCTCTGGCCGACTGGGGCGCGGCCGAGGGGGCCAGCCACGCCTTCCTCCAGGTTGAGCAGCGCAACACCCCGGCCGTGGCCCTCTACCGGGGGCTGGGCTTCACCACCCACCACACCTACCTGACCCGGGTCGCCCCGCACTGACCGGGGCCCCGACCGGCTGGCCGGGGGCGAGCGCGGTCAGCGGCGGACGACCTTGCGCGGCTTGGCGGCCTTGAGCTGGGCGTACCGCTTGAGCTGCTGCGAGCGGTGGTCCAGGCCGAGCGCCGTGAGGATCAGGTAGCCGACCAGTACGCCGGCCCCCGCCGCGGCCAGGTAGAGCCAGATCTGGGCGAAGAAGAGACCCGCCCCACCGCCGAACGGGTTCTCGCCGACCAACAACGGGGCGACGAACACGGTCAGCGCCAACGCCACGGCCACGGCGGCGGCGAGGTCACCGGCCCAGCGGGCGACCGGATGGTCGCGGCCCCAGCGGAACGCCATCGCGGCGAGGATCAGCCCGATCACCACGAACATCACCAGGGATACCCGGTCGGCGGCGGTGTCGTCGCTGTCGAAGCCGAACCTGATGACCAGCCGGGCCAGCACGTTGACCGCGAACAACGTCACCGCGAGCACGCCGACCGCACGCCACTGCTGCCTCATCGCACACCTCCCGCCGAACCGCCCGCCAGGGCGGCGGGACTTCTGGCACGAATATGTACCACCGCAACCTGTGTGGCGTCATCATCCTTGTTGGCGGGACGGTGGCGCGAGGATCTGCCGGAAACCCATCACCGCGAACGTCATCGCCCCCGCGACGATCATCACCAGCCCGACCCAGTTGTCGCCGGAGACGAGGAGATCCCCCTCGGTGGTCCGGACCGAGGCCACCGCCATCAGCGCGAACCACGGCAGGGCCGGCAGCACCACCGCCCACCGGGTGCCGACCGTCTCGTGGGCGAACCAGCTCAGCGCGATACCGGCGCCGATCGCCACCAGCACCGACACGCCGACCAGCTGACCGCCCACCCGGACGGTGGCCAGCAGCAGTTCCAGCACCGCCGAGAGCAGCCCGGCCAGCACGGCGATCAGGCCACCGGCGACCCGCAACGCGAGGTCGAGCGCCGGCTGGGGGCGCGCGGGCGGCGCGGCGGGCTCCTGCTCGGGTACGACCGACATCGGCGCGGCCGGCAAGGTCACCGGAGGCCGGCCGCCGCGACCGGGGACCGGTCCGGCCTGTCCAGCGCCAGACCGGCGAAGAGGTCGTCCTCCCAGCCGTACGGGCCGCTGCCCGGCCCCTTCTCGCCGACCGCGAGGGTGAAGTACTCCACCCCCATGAACTCGGCCCCGAAGTTGCTGGCGATGGAGTAGAGCCAGGAGGTGGCCGGGATCTGGGTGGCGTGCGCCCGCATCGCCGCCTCCTTGGCGGCGTGCTGGTCGGTGGCGTCGATCCGCGCGGCGATCTCCGCGTCCGGGGTGCCGAAGGGCAGCTCGTCGGCGCTGTCGATGCCGGCGAAGGGGTTGTCGGAGGACTCCACGAAGTGGCTCAGGCCGGCCTCCAGCACGGCGCGCGGCATGGCCGTCCAGTAGACCTTGGCCGGGGCGATCCCCTCGGCGGCGGCCAGCTCGACGGCCCGCATCGCGACCCGGTGTGCCTGGATGTGGTCCGGATGTCCGTAGAAGCCGTTGGGGTCGTACGTGAGCATGACCTGCGGGCGTACCTCCCGCATGATCTCCACCAGGTGCCCGGCGGCCTCGTCGAGGTCGGCCTGCCAGAAGGCGCGGGGGTGCTCGTTGGTGGCGAGCCCCATCATCCCGGAGTCGCGGTAGCGGCCGGCGCCGCCGAGGAAGCGGTGGTCGGTGACGCCGAGCGCCGCACACGCGGCGGCCAGCTCGCCGATCCGGTACCCGCCGAGCTGGTCGGCCTCGGCCGCGGCGAGCTGGGCCAGCTCGGGCACGTGGATCTCGCCCTCCTCGCCCAGCGTGCAGGTCACCAGGGTGACGTGGGCGCCGGCCGCGGCGTAGTGCGCCATGGTCGAGCCGGTGCCGATGGACTCGTCGTCGGGGTGCGCGTGGACCAGCATTAGGCGGCGGTCGGGCAGCGTCGTCACGACCGTCACTCTAACCGGCGGCCCTCCGCCCACCGAGCCTGACGCGTCCACGCAGGTCGGCCACATCACGCCCGACACGGCTCTACGATCCGAACTGTGGACTTTCCCGAGCTGGCCGCCCGTACCCGCCGGTTCAGCCACGGGGCGCCGCGCGCCGTCTCCGCCACCGACGACGGCTCCCGGGTGGTCTTCCTGCGCTCGTCCGGCCCGGAGGATCCCGCCGACGCGCTCTGGCTGCTGGACGTCGCCTCCGCCGAGGAACGGCTGGTCGCCGACCCGGCGGCCCTGCTGGAGGCGGACGCCGACCCGGCCGCCCTGGCCCCGGGCGAGCGGGCGCTGCGCGAACGGTTGCGGCTCAGCGCCGCCGGCATCGGCTCGTACGCCCTGGACGCGGCCGGCCGGGTGGCGGTGTTCGCGCTGGCGAGCCGTCTGTTCCGGGCCGACCTGGTGCACGGCGACGTGATCGAGGTGGCCACCGTCGGCCCGGTGATCGACCCCCGGCCGGACCCGACCGGGGAACGGCTGGCCTACGTCACCGACGCCGCCGAGGGGGTCCGCCGGGGCCAGCTCCGGGTGGTCGAGTCGGACGGTACGGACACCCTGCTGGCCGGCGAGGACAGCGGCGTCACCTGGGGCCTGGCCGAGCACATCGCGGCGGAGGAGTTCGACCGCTTCCGCGGCTACTGGTGGGCCCCGGACGGGCGCTCGGTGCTGGCCGCGCGGGTGGACGAGTCCCGGCTGCCCCGCTGGTACCTGCACGACCCGGCCGATCCGGCGAGCCCGCCGACGACCATCGCGTACCCCCGGGCGGGCGGCCAGAACGCCCAGGTCAGCCTGCACCTGCTCGACTTGGACGACGGTTGGGTCGACGTGCACTGGGACCGCGAGACCTACCCGTACCTGACCTCGGTGGACTGGGCGGACGGCGGCCCGCTGATCACCGTGCTGCGCCGCTCCCAGCAGCACGGCCTGGTGCTCGCGGTGGACCCGCGTACCGGAGAGACCCAGGTGCACGCCGAGCTGGCCGACCCGCGCTGGGTGGAGCCGATCCCCGGCACCCCGGCCCACCTGCCGGACGGGCGGGTGCTGGTCGGCGGGGAGCTGGCCCACGACGGGTACGACGCCCGCTGCCTGTTCGCCGACGGCACCCTGCTCACCCCGCCGTCGCTCTACGTACGTCGGGTGGTGGGCCGGCTGCCCCCGGGCCCGAACGGCCCGGCCGACCTGCTCGTCGAGGCGAGCGAGGGCGAGCCGAGCCAGCGGCACCTCTTCCGGGTCCGGACGGCCATCGGCGGCGGCGTGGACGCCCGCCGGATGAGCAGCGACCCGGGTTGGCACACCGCCGCGATCGGCGGCTCGACGCTGGTGGTCGGCACCGCCTCGCTGGAGCATCCGGGGACCAGGTGGTCGGTCTGGCACGGCGACCGGGAGGTGGCGGAGCTCCGCTCGCTGGCCGCCACCCCGCCGTACGCGCCGAGGCCGACGCTGGTCCGGGTGACCGACCGGCGGCTGCCGAGCGCGGTGCTCTACCCGACGGACCACGTCAAGGGCACCCGGCTGCCGGTGCTGTTGGACGTCTACGGCGGCCCGGGGCACCAGGAGGTGATCGCCGCCCGGTCGGCCTGGCTGGAACGGCAGTGGTGGGCCGACTCCGGCTTCGCGGTGGTGACGATCGACAACCGGGGTACTCCGGGGATCGCCCCGTCGTTCGAGAAGGCGATCCACCGGCGGCTGGCCGACGTGATCCTCTCCGACCAGGTGGACGCGCTCACCGCCCTGGCGGGCAAGCATCCGGACCTGGACCTGGACCGGGTGGCCGTCCGGGGCTGGTCGTTCGGCGGCTGGCTGGCCGGTCTGGCGGTGCTGCGCCACCCGGAGCTGTTCCGCTGCGCTATCGTCGGCGCGCCGGTCACCGACTGGACGCTGTACGACACCGCCTACACCGAGCGCTACCTGGGCCTGCCGGACGACGGGATGGACGTCTACGCCCACCACTCGCTGGTGGAGCTGGCCGCCGAGCCGGTCGGTGGCCCGGAGCAGGCCCGGCCGATGCTGCTGGTACACGGCCTGGTGGACGACAACGTGCTGGCCGCGCACACGCTGCGGCTGTCGGCGGCGCTGCTGGCCACCGGCCGGCCGCACGCGGTGCTGCCGTTGACCGGGGCGACCCACCTGGCCGCCGGCGGCACCGCCGAGCGCCTGCTCCGGCTGGAGCTGGACTTCCTCCGGCGGCATCTGTAGGGACGCGAGGAGCCCCGGTCGACGTGGTCGACCGGGGCCCCTGGTGCGCGTCGGTTACTGCTTGACGTAGGCGTTCGTCAGCGCCGGGTAGCCGAAGATGCTGGACAGGTAGATCCCGCCCACCTTCGAGCCGTGCAGGTAGTAGCCTTCCTCCACGAAGAGCGGCACGGCCGGGGCCAGCTCGGTCATGACCCGCTTGTCGAGCTTGGCCCACTCCTTGCCCTGCTCGCCGGCGGGCATGGCGAGCACTCGGTCGAACTCCTTGTTGATCTCGTCGCTGTTGACGTACGAGGTGTTGCTGTTGCTCTCGGCCTTGATGGTGCGGCCGTCGAAGAGCACCGGCAGGATCGCCGCGCCGCTGGGCCAGTCGGCGGCCCACTGGTCGGTGTAGAGGTCGTACGGGTTGCTCTTCTTGCCGACCTCGTCGAGCTTGGCGTCGGTCGGGATGGTCTTCACAGTGATCTTGAAGCCGGCCTTCTCCAGGTTGCCCTTGAGCTGGGTGGCCAACTCCGGCGAGTCGTCGCTGATGCCGAGCACCAGCTCCGGGGTCTTGCCGGCGAGCAGCTCCTTGGCCTTCTCGATGTTGCCGTTCGGGCCGGCCGGGTAGGCGTCGTACTTCTCGAAGCCGATGGTCGACGGCGGCATCAGGGTGGTGACCGCCTTCGCCGACGCCTCGCCGCCGTACGCCTTGATGAAGCCGTCGCGGTCGATCGCGTAGTTCAGCGCCTGGCGCACGGACAGGTCGGTGACCCGGCCAGTGTTGATGGAGAGCCGCCACAGGCTCGGGGTCTGGCCCCGCACCGAGCGGTCCTTGAGCGCGGCGTCACCGGTGACCCGGGCGACCAGCGCGGAGGGCACGCCGTTCCAGGCCAGCGCCGCCTGGTCGTCACCGTTGTCGGCGATCACCCGGTTGGCGCCCGCCTCGGCGTCAGGGCCGTAGGTCCAGACGATCTTGTCGGGGTACGCGTGCCGCACCGGGTCGGTCTTCGGGTCCCAGTTCTCGTTCCGCTCCAGCACCAGCTCGACACCGGCGGTGTTCTTGGTGATCTTGTACGGGCCGGAGGAGAAGGGCTGGTTGTCCAGGTTGACCCCGGTGTCCTTCTCCGGCTTCAGCGGCGCGGTGTACGGCAGCGACGCGGCGAACGGCAGGTCGCAGTGCGGCTTGGCGAACTCGAACTTCAGCGTCTTGGCGTCCGGGGTGGTCAGACCCGGCGGCAGCGACGTCTTGTTCGCCTTGAAGTTCCACTTGGTGTCGTACTGCGGGCTGTCGGCGAGCCACTCCTGCAGGTAGGTCGGGCCGCCGGTCAGGTCGGGATCGAAGGAGCGGGCGATGCCGTAGGCGATCTCCTTGGCGGTGATCGGGCTGCCGTCCTCGAACTTCACCCCGTCCTTGATCTTGAATTCCCAGACCTTGCAGTCCTTGTTCACGTCCGTGCCCGGCGTCTCGGCGAGGTCGCCGACCAGGGTCACCTTGCCCGAGCCATCGTCCTTGAACGTGGTCAGGAAACGGGCGTACAGCGGCGCGTTCATCAGGCCGGCGAACGAGTAGATCCGCTGCGGGTCGATGTGCGAGATCTTGGTCTCCCGGATCACCCGGAAGGTGCCGCCTTTAGCGGCGCCGGGGACCTCGGCGGCCGGGCCCATCGACTCCTTCGGGTCGGTGGCGATCGAACCACTCTGCACCCGGTCGGTGTCGTTGCCACCGCTGGTGCCCTTGTTCTCGCTGCACGCCCCCATCACCACGAGCAGTGCGAGCGCTCCGCCGGTGGCGGCTGCCCTCTTCAGGCGCATGTGCGCCCTCCTCCCCTATCTGGAGCCTCGTCAGACGACGTAGGAAACCTACGGTTTGTGTAACAGAGAGCGGCGGATTTCTCCATGCCCCGGCGAGCGCCGTTGCGCTATCGCAACCGGACCCGGGGATCGATGGCGGCGTAGAGGAGGTCCACCACGATGTTGGCGACCACGATGAAGACCGCGGAGATCAGCACGGTGGCCATGATGGTCGGCAGGTCGCCCGCCTTGACCGCGTCGACGGCGGTCCGGCCGAGCCCCTGGATGCCGAAGGTGGTCTCGGTGATCACCGTGCCGCCGAGCGCGCTACCCACGTCGAGGCCGGCGATGGTGACGATCGGGGTGATCGCCGCGCGCAGCGCGTGCCGCCCGTACACCTTGGATTTGGCCAGGCCCTTGGCCCGCGCGGTCCGGACGAAGTCCTCGGAGAGCGTCTCCAGCATCTGCGCCCGGGACAGCCGGGCGTAGATCGCGGAGAAGAGGAAGGCCAGCGACACCCAGGCGAGCACCAGCCCGCTGGCCCACTTCACCGGGTTGTCGAAGATGGACGTGTAGCCCGGGGTCGGGGTGATCCGCAGGTTGTAGGTGAAGATCAACAGCAGCACCGCGCCGACGAAGTAGAGCTGCATGGAGGCGCCGGCCAGCGAGAAGCCGATCGCCATCCGGTCCACCACCGTGCCCCGTCTCAGCGCCGAGATCATCCCCAGCCCGACGCCGAGCACCAGCCAGAGAATCGCCGCCGGGATCACGATGCTTAGCGTCACCGGCAGCACCCGGGTCAGGGTGTCGGTGACCGCCTCGCTGTTGACGTACGAGTAGCCCAGGCAGGGGGCGTCGCACCGGCCACCCTGGGAACTGCCCAGGTCCCGGCCGGTGACGATGCCCTTCATGTAGTTGGCGTACTGCTCGGGCAGCGGGTCACGCAGGCCCAACTCCGCACGGACCCGCTCCAGCCGCTCGGCGTTGCAGTTCTTCGGACACATGCCGCTGACCGGGTCCCGGGGCAGGCCGAAGAACATCAGGAAGCTGAGCACGCTCACCGCGAAGAGGGTGAGCACGGCGATCAGCAGCCGCCGCAGCAGGAAACGCGTCATCAGAGTCTTCCTTCATTCGCGACTGCACTCCTCGCGCTCATCCCGACACCCCTACCGGGACGACTTCGGGTCGAGCGCGTCACGCAGCGCGTCGCCGAGCAGGTTGAAGGCGAGCACGAGGATGAAGATCGTGACGCCGGGGAAGAAGACGTACGCCGGGTCGGTCTGCAGGTACGGGATGCTCTGGAAGATCATCCGACCGAAGTCGGCGGTGGGCTCGAGGATGCCGATCCCGAGGAAGGACAGCGCCGCCTCGCCGGTGATGTACTGCGGCACCGCCAGCGAGAAGGCCACCAGGATCGGCGCCCAGAGGTTCGGCAGCAGCTGGCGGAAGAGCATGTGCCCCAGCCCGGCGCCGCTGGCCCGGGCGGCCTCCACGAACTCCCGTTCGCGCAGCGAGATCACCTGACCGCGGACCAGCCGGGCGGTACTCGTCCAACCGAACGCGGCGAAGATGCCGATCAGGACGGCCACCTGGAACGCCGGCGGCACCTCCTCCCGGGGGCCGTAGAAGCGCAGCCCCACGGTCGGCACCACGGCCAGGGCGAAGATGAGGAACGGCAGGGCCAGCGCCACGTCGGTGATCCAACTGATCACCGCGTCGACCACCCCGCCGAGGAAGCCGGCGAGGATGCCGGCCACCACGCCGATCGTCGTGGTGACCAGGGCGGCGGCGAACGCGATGAAGAGCGACGTCCGCATGCCGTAGATCATCCGGATGAAGATGTCCCGACCCAGCCGCGGTTCCAGACCGAACCAGTGGTCGCCGGTGATGCCGCCGACGTAACCGAGCGGCATGCCGTTGCCGTCCAACAGGGTGGAGAACTGCTCGTTCGGGCCGACGCCGTAGAACTTGGAGACCAGCGGCGCGGCTACGGCGAGCAGGGTGAGGAAGATCAGCACGCCGCCGCTGACCATCGCGGTCCGGTCCCGGCGCAGCCTGGCCCAGGCGAGCTGACCGGGCGATCGGCCCACGATCGCCTTCTCGGCCGGCGTGACGGGGTCGGCGGCCGGCTCGATCTCGGCCCGTGCCGCGCCCTCGACCGGGGACAGGCTCATTGCGACACCTCCACGGTTTCGCTGGTTGCGGCGACGACCGGCCCCTGCTCCGGGTAGTGGCAGGCGGTAAGTTGGCGGCCGCCGTCGCGGCTGACCAGGGCGGGTTCCTCGGTGGCGCAGCGGTCCTGCGCCTTCCAGCAGCGGGTACGGAACCGGCAGCCCGAGGGCGGGTTGAGCGGCGTCGGCACGTCGCCGGTCAGCCGGATGCGTCCGGCCGGGCCGAGGGCGGTGACGTCGGGGATCGCCGACAGCAGGGCCCGGGTGTACGGGTGCTGGGGGCGTTGGTAGATGTCGTCGCGGTCGCCGATCTCCACGATCTTGCCCAGGTACATGACCGCGACCCGGTGGCAGAAGTGCCGGACCACCGCCAGGTCGTGGGCGATGAACACGAACGCCAGATCCAAATCACGTTGCAGATCCCGCAGCAGGTTGATCACCTGCGCCTGGATGGACACGTCCAGCGCGGAGACCGGCTCGTCGGCGACGATCAGCTTCGGCCGCAACGCCAGGGCCCGGGCGATGCCGATGCGCTGGCGTTGCCCGCCGGAGAACTCGTGCGGGTACCGGTTGTAGTGCTCCGGGTTCAACCCCACCAGCTCCAGCAGCTCCTGGACCCGCTTCTTGACGCCGCCCGGGGGGTTGATCCCGTTGACCTGCAACGGCATCGCCACGATCCGACCGACCGTGTGCCGCGGGTTCAACGACGCGTACGGGTCCTGGAAGATGATCTGCAGGTCCTGCCGCAACGGCCGCAGCACACCCCGCCGGGCGTGGGTGATGTCCCGACCGGCGAACTCGATACTGCCGGCCGTCGGCTCCAGCAGCCGCACCAGCATCCGACCCGTCGTCGTCTTCCCACATCCCGACTCGCCGACCAGGCCCAGGGTCTCCCCGGGCCGGACGTCGAAGTCCAGGCCGTCGACCGCCCGCACCACCCCGGTGGTGCGGAAGCCGCCGCGGACCGGGAAGTGCTTCGCCAGACCTCGCACCCGCAGCAGCGGCTCGGCGTCCTCGCTCATCGAGCCACCCCTACCTGTGCGACGTCCTCCTGGTAGAGCCGGGTGCGCTCCTCGGCCGGCAGGTGGCAGGCGACCAGGTGGCCGTCCTCCCCGGCCGGGCGCAGCTCGGGCACCTCGGTGGTCGACCGGTTGCCGTTGCGGCCGGCGTACCGGCAGCGCGGGTGGAACGCGCACCCCGAGGGCAGATTGATCAACGACGGCGGATTACCCGGAATCGGCAACAGGTCCGCGTCCGCGTCACCGCGCAACGACGGCACGCTGGAGAGCAGACCCCACGTGTACGGATGCTGCGGCCGCCGCAACACCTGCTCCACACTCCCGTGCTCCACCGCCCGACCGCCGTACATCACCAGCACGTCGTCGGCCACCTGCGACACCACACCCAGGTCGTGGGTGATCAGGATGATCGCCGAATGGAACTCCGCCTGCAGATCAGCCAGCAGATCCAGGATCTGTGCCTGCACCGTCACGTCGAGGGCGGTCGTCGGCTCATCCGCGATCACCAGATCCGGATCGTTCACCAACGCCATCGCGATCATCGCCCGCTGCCGCATCCCACCGGAGAACTCGTGCGGGTACTGGTCGAACCGCCGTGCCGGCTGCGGAATGCCGACCCGCCCGAGCATGTCCACCGCCCGCTGCCGAGCCTCTCGCTTCCCCGCCCTCGGGTGGTGCACCCGGTACGCCTCGGCGATCTGCTTGCCCACCGTGTAGTACGGATGCAGGGCCGACAACGGATCCTGGAAGATCATCGCCATGTCCCGGCCGCGCAACCGGCGTACCTGCTCCTCCGGCAGGCCGACCAGCTGGCGGCCGCCGACGGAGATCTCGCCGGTGATGGTGGCGCGCTTGGCGTTGTGCAGGCCGAGGATGGCCAGCGAGGTGACGCTCTTGCCCGAGCCGGACTCGCCGACGATGCCGAGTGTGCGACCGCGCTCGACCGCGAACGACACCCCGTCGACCGCGCGGACCACGCCGTCCTCGGTGTCGAAGCGGACCCGCAGGTCGTTCACCCGCAGATAGGGCCCCTCGCCGGAGCGCTGCTCCGGCACTTCGGGGCGGTCCGGTTCCCCGGACGGCGCCGACTCCGACCTGCCCACGACCGCCTCCCTCAGCAATGAAGAGAAACTACAGCAAACGTCTGAGGGCGAAAATAAGCTACAAGTCGGGAGCTGTCAGCGGGCCACAGCGTAACGACTCGGCATCGGGTGTGAACAGCCCTCACCTGGACATCCACCGCCGCACCTCGATGTCGCCCCGCCTCGATCGCACGCCGGGTGCGACCATGGTCGGGGTAACCACGTGAAGATTCCCGCCGGCACGAGGTGGAGGTGACCATGACCGCGGCGGTGTTCGACCACGACGGACCGTGGACGGAAGAGGAGTACCTCGCCCTCGGCGAGACGCAGCAACGCGTCGAACTCTTCGACGGGAGCCTCCACGTGACCCCAGCCCCCACCCCACGGCACCAGCGGATATCCCGCAAGCTGGGCAACATCCTCGAAGCGGCCACCGAGATCGTCGGGCTGGAGCTCCTGGAGGCGGTGAACGTCCGCCTCAGGCCCGGCAGGATCCCGATTCCCGATCTCGTCGTCACCAGGCCGATCGACCTTGACGAACTCACCATCGAAGCGGACGACGTCCGGCTGGTCTGCGAGATCATCTCGCCGAGCAACGCGTCCACCGACAAGGTGCTGAAGATGCACTACTACGCCGCGGCCGGTATCGAGTGGTACCTGCTGGTGGAGCAGGAGAACGGGACGCTGCACCTGTACCGCAGACAGGGAGGCCACTACGTGGAGCACTCCGTGACGAAGGCGGGAGACGTTCTCGTGCTCACCGAGCCGGTCCGTGCAACGATCCGGCCGGAGGATCTCGTCCCCTGACGGATGTCGGTCGGCTCGCCTAGGGTCGGTCGCATGACCGAGTTCGACGCGGCGACAGCCGCCGTCCAGGCCGCCCTCGACGCCGGCGCCCGGTACGCGGACGCCCGGGTGATGCACCGCCGCTACGAGTCGATGTCGGCCCGCAACGGCGACATCGAGGAGCTGACCCAGGACGAGAGCATCGGGCTGGGCGTCCGGGCGCTGGTCGGGTCGAGCTGGGGCTTCCACGCCGTACCGGATCTGTCGGACCGTCAGGTGCGCGCGGCCGGCCGGCACGCCGCGGCGGTCGCGGCCGCGAGCGCGCGCGTTCCCGGCCCGCCGATCGACCTGGTCCCCGTCGAGGCGACCGTCGCGAGCTGGGCCTCGGGATGCGAGGTCGACCCGCTCGGCGTTTCGCTCTCCGACAAGGGCGACCTGCTGGTCCGGGCGACCGGAACGATGCGGGAGCACGGCGCCGACCTGGCCGAGGGGCTCTACCAGATCTGGGACACCACCAAGTGGTTCGTCTCCAGCGAGGGGCACCGCATCGACCAGCGGATCCGGGAGTGCGGCGGCGGCATCTCGGCCACCTCCATCGGCGACGGCGAGACCCAGCGCCGCTCCTACCCGAGCTACCGCGGCCAGTACGGCACCACCGGCTGGGAGCTGGTCACCTCGCTCGACCTGGCCACGCACGCCGCCCGGATCGCCGAGGAGTCCCGGGAGCTGCTCACCGCCCCCGAGTGCCCGGCCGGCGAGACCGACCTGATCCTCGGCGGCGAGCAGCTCGCCCTGCAGATCCACGAGTCGGTCGGGCACGCCATCGAGCTGGACCGGATCCTCGGCTGGGAGGCCGCCTTCGCCGGCACGTCCTGGCTGGACCTGACCCAGCTCGGCACGCTGCGCTACGGCTCCGAGCTGATGAACGTCACCATCGACCCGACCATCCCCGGCGCGCTGGGCAGCTTCGGCTTCGACGACGAGGGCTCCCCGGCGGTCAAGCGGGACGCGGTCCGCGCGGGGCGGTGGGTGGGCGTGCTCGCCGGCCGGGACTCGGCCGCCGTCGCCGGCCTCGACCACGGCGGCAGCGTACGCGCCGACGGCTGGGCCCGGCTGCCGATGGTGCGGATGACCAACGTCGGCCTGGAGCCCGGGCCGCACACCCTCAACGAGATCATCGCCGCCACCGACGACGGGGTCCTGATGGACCTCAACCGCTCCTGGTCCATCGACGACAAGCGGCTCAACTTCCAGTTCGGCTGCGAGATCGGCTGGGAGGTCAAGAACGGCCGGCGGGGCCGGATGCTGCGCAACCCCACCTACACCGGGATCGGCCCGCTCTTCTGGCGCTCGATGGACATGCTCTCCTCCGAGATCGTGCCCTGGGGCACGCCCAACTGCGGCAAGGGCCAGCCCGGCCAGGTCGGGCACACCGGCCACCCGGCCGCGCCGGCCCGCTTCCGCAACGTCCGCCTGGGGGTACGCGCATGATCGAGACCGAGTCGGACCTCGCCGGCCGGGTGGTGGAGCTGGTCCGCCACCTCGCCGGCCCAGGGGCGCAGTCCGAGGTCACCGTCACCGCCCACCACCTGGCGCTGACCCGCTTCGCCAACTCCTTCATCCACCAGAACGTCGCCGAATCGGGCCGGGCGGTGCGGCTACGCCTGCACGTCGAGGGTCGGACGGCCGCCGGCAGCGGCAGCCTGGTCGACGCCGACGGCCTGACCGCCCTGGTCGAGCGGACCCTCGCGGCGGCCCGACTCTGCCCGCCCGACCCGGCCTGGCCGGGACTCACCCCGCCCACGCCGCTCCCGCCCTGCCCCGCCACCGACGGCGCCACCGAGTACGCCCAGCCCGGCGACCGGGCCGAGCGGGTCCGCGCCTTCGTGGACGCGGTCGGCGGGCTGGAGGCGGCCGGCTACTGCCGCACCTCGTCGCGGATCGGGGCGTTCGCCAACTCCGCCGGCCACTCGGCGGTCGGCCGCACCGCCGAGGCGGCGATGGACGGCATCGCCCGGACCGGCGGCGCGGACGGGGTGGCCCGGCTCTGCGCCGACCGCCTCGCCGACCTCGACGGCGCCGCCCTGGGCGCCCGGGCCGCCGCGAAGGCGCGCGCCGCCGCCGACCCGGTCGAGCTGCCCCCGGGGCGGTACGAGGTGGTGCTCGAACCGGCTGCCGTGGCCGACCTGCTGCAGAACCTCTCCTGGTTCGGCTTCAACGGCAAGCGGTACGCCGAGCGGCAGTCCTTCGCCGAGCCGGGCACCGCCCAGTTCGACCCGGCGGTGTCCCTGGTCGACGATCCGCTGCACGCCTCCGCCCTGCCGTACGACCTGGAGGGCACGGCCCGCCGGGCGCTGACCCTGGTCGACGCGGGCACCACCCGTGTGGTGGCGCACGACCGGCGCAGCGGCGCCGAGGCCGGCACCGAATCCACCGGGCACGGAATGGTGGGCGCGTCCACGTTCGGCCCGATCCCGCGCAACCTGCGACTCCTGCCCGCCGGCACGATCGGGACCGGTACGCCCGGCGGAAGCGCGGCCGGGATCGGTGTCACCGGCGCGGTCGCCGACCCGGACACCGCCGAGCTGGTCGCCGGGGTGGAGCGCGGGCTGCTGGTCAGCGACTTCTGGTACACCCGGGTGCTCGACCCGAAGCGCCTGGTGATCACCGGCCTGACCCGCAACGGGGTCTGGCTGGTCGAGGACGGGGTGCCGACCCGGGCGGTCCGCGACTTCCGCTTCACCGAGTCGTACCCGCGGGCTCTGGGCCCCGGCGCGGTACTCGGCCTCGGCCGGCGACCGGTCCGGCAACCGGACCGGCTGGACGGTGTCTGGTGGGAGGCGCCGCCGCTGCGGCTGGCCGCCTGGAACTTCACCGGCGGCGCCTCCGGCTGACCCCGCAGCGGTGATCTTTCCTAACGGCCGGACATCGATCGTGCTCCGGGCCTTTCCAACCTGCGGGACACACGGGACACTGCGTTGCGCGGCCGGGCCGCGAAGATCGGCGTAACGTGTGTCACTTAGCTGCGCCGGTACGCCGGTGTGGCCGTTGGTGTGCGCAAGACGTGGCAGTGGATGCGGTCTCGCCGGTCCGCTGACCGGTACGGAATGTGATCCGCCGCCCGCGAGGGCCCCGTCAGGGAGACGAACTCGAATGACATCAACGGCAACGAAGCCGCGGGGGGCGCGGGCACGCGCCGCGATCGCGGCGAGAACGTTGCGGACCGACCGCTGGTGGTTCGCGCCACTGATCACCGTCATCGGGCTCAGCGCCTGGATCGCGTACGCGACGGTCCGGGTCTTCATGCACAAGTGGTACTGGGTGGACTCGTACCACTACCTGACGCCGTTCTACTCCCCGTGCGTAACGGACCGGTGTGTCGAGGGCTCCTCGCACTTCGGCAGCTTCCTGCCCGGCTGGTGGATCATCCCGGACGCGGCGCTGACCCTGCCGTTCCTGCTGCTGTTCCGGCTGACCTGCTACTACTACCGCAAGGCGTACTACCGGTCGTTCTGGCTGTCGCCGCCGGCCTGCGGGGTACCGGACGGGCACCAGGCGTACGGCGGGGAGACCCGCTTCCCGCTGCTCGGCCAGAACCTGCACCGCTACTTCTTCTACGCCGCCGCGATCATCTCGCTGATCAACACCTGGGACGCGATCTACGCGTTCCACTCCCCGAAGGGCTTCGGCTTCGGGCTGGGCAACCTGGTCCTGCTGGCCAACGTGGTGATGCTCTGGGCATACACCATCTCCTGCCACTCCTGCCGGCACATCATCGGCGGCCGGCTCAAGCACTTCTCCCAGAACCCGGTGCGATACAAGGCCTGGACGTTCGTCTCCTGGCTCAACGTCCGGCACATGCAGCTCGCCTGGATCACTCTCGGCACCCTGGCGTTCACCGACTTCTACATCATGGCTGTCGCTGCCGGCTGGTTCAACGACCTGCGGTTCATCAACTAGAGGCCCTGGACATGACTGAGACGCGAATCGAACGACACCACTACGACGTCGTCGTGATCGGGGCCGGCGGCGCCGGCCTGCGGGCGGCGATCGAGGCCCGACTGGCCGGCAAAAAGACCGCGATCATCTCCAAGTCGCTCTTCGGCAAGGCACACACGGTGATGGCCGAGGGCGGCGCGGCGGCCGCGATGGGGAACGTGAACAGCCGGGACAACTGGCAGGTGCACTTCCGCGACACCATGCGCGGCGGCAAGTTCCTCAACAACTTCCGGATGGCCGAGCTGCACGCGAAGGAGTCGCCGCACCGGATCTGGGAGCTGGAGACGTACGGTGCGCTCTTCGACCGCACCAAGGACGGGAAGATCTCGCAGCGCAACTTCGGCGGCCACGAGTACCCACGCCTGGCGCACGTCGGCGACCGGACCGGCCTGGAGCTGATCCGTACCCTCCAGCAGAAGATCGTCTCCCTTCAGCAGGAGGACAAGCGCGACCTCGGCGACTACGAGGCCCGGATCAAGGTCTTCTCCGAGACGACCA
Organism: Micromonospora sp. RTP1Z1; assembly: GCF_033804685.1. Classification (NCBI taxonomy): domain Bacteria; kingdom Bacillati; phylum Actinomycetota; class Actinomycetes; order Micromonosporales; family Micromonosporaceae; genus Micromonospora; species Micromonospora sp. RTP1Z1. The sequence goes on along the minus strand of NZ_JAPFQV010000007.1, from coordinate 17,298 downwards.
TCACCGAGCTGCTGCTCGACGGGGACCGGGTGGCCGGCGCGTTCGGCTACTACCGGGAGTCCGGCGAGTTCGTCCTCTTCGAGGCGCCGGCCGTGGTCCTCGCGACCGGCGGGGTCGGCCGGTCGTACAAGGTCACCTCGAACTCCTGGGAGTACACCGGGGACGGTCACGCGCTGGCGCTGCGCGCCGGGGCCACGCTGATCAACATGGAGTTCCTCCAGTTCCACCCCACCGGCATGGTCTGGCCCGTGTCGGTGAAGGGCATCCTGGTCACCGAGTCGGTCCGCGGTGACGGCGGCGTGCTGAAGAACTCCGACGGCAAGCGGTTCATGTTCGACTACGTCCCCGACGTCTTCCGTAAGCAGTACGCGGAGACCGAGGAGGAGGCGGACCGCTGGTACACCGACCCGGACAACAACCGACGCCCGCCGGAACTGCTGCCCCGCGACGAGGTCGCCCGGGCGATCAACAGCGAGGTCAAGGCCGGTCGCGGTACGCCGGCCGGCGGCGTCTACCTGGACATCGCCTCCCGCAAGTCGGCCGAGGAGATCCGCCGCCGGCTGCCGTCGATGTACCACCAGTTCAAGGAGCTGGCCGACGTCGACATCACCAAGGAGCCGATGGAGGTCGGGCCGACCTGCCACTACGTGATGGGTGGCGTGGAGGTGGACCCGGACTCGGGCGCCGCGTACGGCACGGTGCGGGGGCTCTTCGCCGCGGGTGAGGTGTCCGGCGGCATGCACGGTTCGAACCGGCTCGGCGGCAACTCCCTGTCGGACCTGCTGGTCTTCGGCAAGCGGGCGGGCGGCCACGCCGCCTCGTACGCCGACCAGCTGACCGCGCGCCCGAAGGTGCCGGTGGCGGCGGTGGAGACCGCGGTGGAGACGGCGCTGGCGCCGCTGCAGCGGGACACCGGGGAGAGCCCGTACACCCTCCAGCAGGACCTCCAGGCGGTGATGGGGGATCTGGTCGGAATCATCCGGCGGGAGGGTGAGCTGGTCGACGCGCTGGCCCGGCTGGCCGAGCTGCGGGAGCGGGTGGCCAAGGTGAGCGCGGCCGGTGGGCGGCGCTACAACCCGGGCTGGCACCTGGCGCTGGACCTGCGCAACATGCTGGTGGTTTCGGAGTGCACCGCGAAGGCGGCGCTGGAGCGGCAGGAGTCACGCGGCGGGCACACCCGGGAGGACTACCCGGCGATGGACCCGACGTGGCGGCAGGTCAACCTGGTCTGCTCCCTGGACGGCGACGCCGTCCGCCTGGAGCACAAGCCGCTGCCGAAGATGCGCGGCGAGCTGATCGGCCTCTTTGACCGTACGGAGCTGTCCAAGTACCTGACCGACGAGGAGCTCGCCGAGTTCGACGCCCTCGCTGAGGAGGCGGGCAAGTAATGGGAAACAAGCGAGAGTTCCGCATCTGGCGTGGCGACGAGACCGGTGGCGACCTGCAGGACTACACGGTGGAGGTCAACGAGGGCGAGGTGGTCCTCGACGTCATCCACCGCCTCCAGGCCACCGAGGCGCCCGACCTGGCCTGCCGGTGGAACTGCAAGGCGGGCAAGTGCGGCTCGTGCTCGATGGAGATCAACGGCAAGCCGCGGTTGAGCTGCATGACCCGGATGTCGACCTTCGAGGAGGCCGAGACGGTCACGGTCACGCCGCTGCGGACGTTCCCGGTCATCCGGGACCTGGTCACGGACGTCTCGTTCAACTACGAGAAGGCCCGGGAGACCCCGGCCTTCGCGCCGCCGGCCGACGTCGCCCCCGGCGACTACCGGATGCAGCAGGTGGACGTCGAGCGCTCGCAGGAGTTCCGCAAGTGCATCGAGTGCTTCCTGTGCCAGAACGTCTGCCACGTGATCCGCGACCACGAGGAGAACAAGCAGGCCTTCTCCGGCCCGCGGTTCTTCATCCGGGCCGCCGAGCTGGACATGCACCCGCTCGACGCGAACACCGACCGCAAGGAGTACGCGCAGCAGGAGCAGGGGCTCGGCCTCTGCAACATCACCAAGTGCTGCACCGAGGTCTGCCCTGAGCACATCAAGATCACGGACAACGGGATCATCCCCATGAAGGAGCGGGTCGTCGACCGCAGGTACGATCCCCTGGTGTGGCTTGGTAGCAAGATCTTCCGGAGGGGTCAGGTGCCTCAGACCAACGTGACCAGCGGGCATTCCAGCGGACCGGCACATGCCGGCGCCGCCCAAAGCGGGTTGCACTCGCACGCCGGCGGCTCGCACAACGCGGCGGCCGAGATGCAGGCCCAGCAGGGCGTCAACTGGCACCGCGAGGTGCCCCACCCGACCGCCCCGGCGGTGGACGCCAACGGCAAGCTGCCGCTGACGGAGCTGACCTTCGACCGGGCGGCGGCGCCGTCGCCGTTCGGCGATGACGTCAACTTCCCGCTGCCGCCCGAGCACCTCAACTTCGCTCACCCGAGCCAGGACGAGCCGAAGCACTGAGCAGGACGACAACAACGAGGACGGGGGCCGCGGCGACAGCCGCCGGCCCCCGTCCCGTTTCCCACCCCGTGTCCGCTTCCCCGGGGTCAGGGGGTGGCGAGCAGCGGGCGGAGGGCGGCGACGATGGGGGCGTCGGCGGGGAGCCAGGTGACGGTGTCCAGTTCGGCGGCGGTGAGCCAGCGCAGCTCCGAGTGCTCCAGGGCCTCGGGCTGGTCGCCGTGGAGCAGGCGGGCCGCGTACACCTTGAGGACCGAGCGGCCGTGCGCCATCAGGACGTCGCGGCCGACCCGGTCGCCGATCTCCACGCGTACGGCGAGTTCCTCGGCGCACTCCCGGATCAACGCGGCGGTCTCGCTCTCCCCCGGCTCGACCTTGCCGCCGGGGAACTCCCACTTGCCGGCCACCTCGGGTGGCGCGGAGCGCGCGCAGGCCAGGACCCGCCCGTCGGCGATGATCGCCGCTCCGACGACCACCTTCGGCTCGCGCCGGTCGGCCTGCCCGTTCCCGCTAACCCGTTCGGTCCGCACGGGCGTCCAGGGTGCCAGATCAATCGGCGGTTTGGGTGCCGGTGCCGGCCGTCAGTCCAATAGAACACGGAAGTGTGGGCGTGGACACACCATCTGTGCGACGACAGACTAGAGGCTGTCGACGAGGACACGGGATGGCGACGATTTGGCCACAAGCCGGCAACGACGCCTGGGAGGTGCGGTGATGCGCGTGCTGTTCAGCGGCCGGGCGAAGCACGACTACCTCAGCGACGCGCTCAACCTGCTGTCCGGGTGGACCCGCGAGGGCGAGCAGATCCGCCGGACCATGGTCCTCGATGACACCCAGCACGCGGCCCTGACCGAAAGGGTCAAGGTGGTCGCGGACGCGCTGCGCCTGCGCCCCGAGATCAGCCGCCGGGCCAACCGCACCCACATCCGGGTCGGGCACGGCGACGGCGAGCCGTTGACCGAGGGCGAGGTCCTGCTGGCCGCCCGCATCGAGGACGCCTTCCGGACGGTCACCGACTCCTGACCGTCCCGGCCCGGCCGGTGTCAGCATTTATGACTCTCGGGTATATCGCTCACCAGGCACATGCTGCCCGCGGCCGACACTGGCGCGCCCGACCTACGGTGAGGTCCATGACCGCCCCGACGTACGACCGCAAGGAACAGTTCCAGCAGATCCAGACCGGGCTCCTGGACGGCGAGCGGATCATCGCCGTCTACGACGCGGTGGGCACGGGCACCGGGTTCATCGGCCTGACCGACCGCCGGGTGATCATCCAGGACCGCTCGTTCGTCGGTAAGCGGTACGCCATCACCAGCATCCCGTACTCGAAGATCACCAGCGTCAGCGTGGTGAGCAACAAGTCGTGGGGTGGCTCGTTCTTCTCCACCGGCGCGATCGCCATCCACGTCGGCACGCACACCTACGAGGTGGAGTTCCGCGGCGTGCAGAAGAGTCACCACGTGCACAACGTCATCCTGCACCACATCTCATGACCCCTATCCTCGCGACCATCTACGAGGCGGAGAACCGGTGGGGCCGCGACGACGACTTCTTCCTCGCGGCAGTCGACGAAACCCCGGCGGCCCGGGTGCTCGATGTCGGCTGCGGCACCGGCCGGCTCACCCTCGCGCTGGCCGCCCGCGGCCACACCGTCACCGGCGTCGACCCGGACCGGGCCTCCCTGGCGGTGGCGAGGACCAAGCCGGATGCCGGCCGGGTCACCTGGATCGAGGGGACGTCGGATGTCCTGCCGGACGCGGCGTACGACGTGGCGGTGCTGAGCAGCCACGTGGCGCAGGAGATCCGCGCCGAGGACGACTGGGCGGGCACCCTCGCCGACCTGCGCCGGGCGCTGGTGCCCGGCGGCCTGCTGGTGTTCGACTCCCGCGACCCGGCGGCCCGCCGGTGGGAACACTGGAACCCCACGGACTCCCGGCGCCGGCTGGCGCTGCCGGACGGCACGGTGGTCGACGCCTGGACCGAGGTGACCGAGGTGAGCCAAGGCAGCGTCAGCTTCGTCCACCACTACGTCTTCCCCGACGGCGACGAGCTGCGCAGCCCGGGGACGTTGCGCTTCCGGACCGAGGCGGAGCTGCGCACGGCCCTGGCCGCCGCCGGCTTCACGGTCGTGCGGATCCACGGCGGCTGGGACCGGGAGCCGGTGGGCGCGAGCGGCGACGGAGAACTGATCGTCATCGCCCGCGCCGCCGGCTGACCAGGCCTGCACCGAGGTCAGCAGGCCAGCGGCTTGCCGCTCTCCAGCAGCGTCTTGAGGTCGCTGAGCACCTCGCTCCAGCCACCGCCGGCGTTGGGCACCTCCCCAGCGACCAACGCTGCCACGCTCGGCGCGTCGGTGACGTCGTGGACCACCGTCAGCCGGGTGACGCCGGGGGCGGTCTCCTCGATCTCGTACGTCAGGCGGGTGGCCGGCTCGGCGGCGGCCTCCGGGCCCCAGACCGGGTGCCAGGTCTGCACCAGGCGGCGCGGCGGGTCGACCTCGACGACCTCGCCCTCGACGGCCACCTCCGGCACGCCGGTCGCCTTCATCTCGGCGCTGGCCAGGCCCTGGTAGCGGCCGCCGGGGCGCAGCTCGTAGTGGGCGGGCGAACGGTAGCCGTACCGCTCGCTCCACTCGGGATTCGTGATCGCCGTCCAGACCGCCTCGGGCGTGGCCTGGATGTAGATCCGGTGCACCTGGACGGTGCGCGTGGTGCTGGTCATCACCGGTCCTCCAACTCGGTCTTCAGGTCGACGAGTGCCGACGCGTGGTGCGCGGTGTACTTGTCGATCCACCGGTCGTGGATCTGGTGGATCGGCACGGGGTTGAGGAAATGCAACTTCTCCCGGCCAGACCGGCGGGTCACGACGAGTCCCGCCTCCTCGAGCACCCGCAGGTGCTTCATGACGCCGAAGCGGGTCATCGCCAATTCGGACTCCAACTCGGTCAGGGTGCGGCCGTCCCGGGCGAAGAGCAGGTCGAGCAGGAAACGGCGGGTCGGGTCGGCGAGCGCCTTGAACACCAGGTCGTCATCGGGCACGACTTCAACATAGGTGACCGTCTGGTCACATGTCAACGTCGTAGCCACGCCGCGGCATGCCGGGCCGGCCCGGGTTGCGTGACCATGACGGGGATAATCGTCCGAATGCGGGGGCGATTCGCGATCATCAACCGGTGGTGCGCCACTCACCACCGCGCCGTACGCCGGCTACGCCGCGCGTTCCTCGCGGTCATCGTCGCAGCGGTCCTCCTGACCGGCGGCACCGTCGCGAGCGTGGCGTGGATCCGCGGCGGCGCCGAGGGCCACATCTTCACCGAGGCCGACGTGCCGGACGAACCGGTCGCCCTGGTCCTGGGCACGAAGGTGGAGGCGAACGGCACGCCGTCGCCGTTCCTCACCGCCCGGCTGGAGATCGCGCAGCGCCTGTTCACCGCCGGCAAGGTCCGCGCGATCCTGGTGTCCGGCGACAACATGCACGCCGGCTACAACGAGCCGGAGGCGATGCGGCGCTGGCTGCTCGACCACGGCCTGCCGGCGGAGAAGGTCGTGATGGACTACGCGGGCTTCGACACGTACGACTCGTGCGCGCGGGCCAAGCGGATCTTCGGGGTGGACCGCGCGACGGTGGTGACCCAGTCCTTCCACCTGCCCCGCGCGGTGGCATTGTGCCGGCACCTCGGCATCGAGGCCAACGGGGTCGGCGACGACACCGCGCGACGGTACGCCCAGCGGTGGCGGGCCAGCTCCACCCGGGAGTACGGCGCCTGCGTGAAGGCGGCGGCCGACGCCCTCTCCGGGCGCGACCCCGTCCACCTCGGCCGCCGCGAGACCGGCGTCGACGACGCCCTCCGCGACGGCTGACGACCCCACATCCGGGCCCGCGCGGAATGCTCTCACCGGGTCAGCCGGCGGGCGCACGGTCCGTCGTGGTCGGCCCGGAGGAGGCAGCGCCGGCCGCCCGCCAGCCGCAGGTCGCAGAAGACCCGATGGCGTACGCCCTGGTCGTCCTCGGCGGAGACGGTGGTCTCCCCCGGATCGGCCGAGGGCAGCAGGCTCGCCCAGCGGGCCACCACCCGGGCCAGCCGTACCGCGCCGACCAGGTCACCGGCGGCCACCGGCAGGTGGATGACGAAGCGCTCCCGCTCGACCATCAGCGGTACCGCCCGGCGTTGACCCGCTCTTGGGCCTGCTCGGACTGCCAGCGCCGCAGCGCGTCCTTGATCCGGGCCGTCTCCTGCCGGCTGTCACCCAGCGCCCGGTAGGCGGCGGTGAGGTCGGCGGCGACCCGGTCGAGGAACTCCGCCACCTCGGCCGGATCGAGACCGCGCCGGCCGAACCGGGCCGACCGGAACCGTCGCTCGCGCACCTGCCAGGGCGCCAGCGGGACGTACGTCGAGGAGCGGTAGCAGCTCCCCGGCCCACGCTGCGCCGGCTCGTTTCGGCCCCGCCGGAAGAAGCCACGCATGACCGTCCACCTTTCCGCGTACTCGTGGATGGAAGGGGTGGCCGCACCCGCCCGCCGCGGGCGGGCCGGCCACCCCGCCCCACCACCGCAGCTCCACTCAGCGGTACGGCAGCAGGGCAACTCAACGACGAGCGACCCGCACGAGTGACCTCTCAGGGTTACTCAGCAAGCACGCTTCGCTGTGAAGGACCCTAGCAAGATGGCAATGTGGCTACAACCCCAACATGGCTGGTAGCCACAGGGGCACAAGGCTTGAGACATGACCATCGATCCGTACTCGCACACCCCGGTCTACGTTCAGCTCGCCGACCTGATCCGGGAACGGATCGAGTCCGGCCAACTTGCCCCCGGTGCGAGTGTCGGCAGCGAGGTGCAGCTCAGCCAGGAGCACGGGATCGGCCGCGACGCGGTTCGCATGGCAATCGCGCTGCTGAGGTCGGAAGGACTCGTCACCACCAGCCGGCCCTTGGGCACGCGAGTGCGCGAGACGCCGCAACGCAGGAAGCTCGAAGTCCCGCCGGGCGCAACGGTGGTGGCTCGGATGCCCAGCGGAAAGGAACGCCGGTCGATGCAGCTTGACGAGGGTGTGCCGGTCCTGGAGATCCGCGACCCCAAGGGCACCATCGAGGTCCTGCCGGGCGACGAGGTCGAGCTGACCCGCCACGCGTGAACCGGCCGATATGGTCGGAGCGTGGCGAAGCTGGGCGAGGAGACACTGGCGGCGATCGGCCGGATGACCGTCGCGGCGACCGAACTCCGCTGCCGGGACGCCCTGCAGCTGCTGGTCGCGTCCACCGTGGGCTGAGTACGCCGGCTCATGCGGAGCCGTCCCGGTTCGACCAGGCTGGGCCGCATGACATCTCCGACGACGACCGCGACCGGACGCCGGGGCGGCCCGGTGGTCGGGTTCCTGGTCCTGCTCTGGGTCTGCGCCCTGCTCGCGCTGGCCTGCTGGGTGTTCAGCGTCGGCATGCGGCAGTGGGCCGCCAACTACTCGGACGGGCCCGCCGACCTCGACGGACTCCAGCGACAGGCGAACCTCGCCCTGCTGATCGCGGCCCTGGTGGCGGCGGGCGGGCCCGCCGTGATCGCGCTCGTGGCGTACCGGCTGCGGCTGGTCCGCACCGCGATCGTCTTCCTGGTGCTGGCCGTCGCGCTCGCGATCCCCGGCCTGCTGGTCGCCGCGCACGCCTACCGGGACCTCACCCCGGCCCCTGCGCCGGCCGGGCCACCCGGCCACTGCGTGGAACTGAGCGGCGGCGACACCCGCTGCCCGGGCGGATAGTGACGCGGAAGGGCTGTCCGCACCGCCCCCACGCAGGGCCGGAGCCCTGGTACATTCCCGCTTCGCCTTGATCGAAAGAGGAATGCCGCATGTCCAGCACGGGGGCCGAGCCCGAGGCAGCGTCAACGCCGGACGGGGTACCGGATCCGGATGTGGCATCGGCACCAGCCTGCGAGCCGCCGCTGCCGTACGCGTGGCCCGTGGGAGAGCAGCCGCCCGCGACGGTGACGCCGGTCGGACCGCAACCGCCGATGGGCTGGGCGCCGCAACCCGCCCCCCGCAACCGTGGCCTGGTCATCGCCGTCGTGACGCTGAGCGTGCTGCTGCTGGTGGCCTGCGCCGGCCTGGCCGGCGGAGCGTTCCTGCTGCGTTCCGCCGAGAACCTGCCGTCGGGCCGGGCGTCCGAGGCGCCGCTGTCGCGCGCGGACGACCGCCACTCCTCCGCCGGTGCCGCGCCCACCGAGAGCGCGGAACCCGTGCAGCAGGGGCCGTACGCCAGCGAGTACCCGGCGAGCAAGAGCTCCGATCTGGACCGGGTGTGTGACGACAACGTCTACTACCCGCAGTCGCCGAAGCGGGCCGGCGGGGCCCCGCACCCAGTGGTGCTGCTCATGGAGGGCAGCTCGGGCAACCGCATCCAGAACGGCACCTACTACTACGACGAGGGCCTGTCGAAGCGGGCGGAGCAGACCTGGGCGGCCGAGGACGCCAGCAAGGTGCAGATGGTCGCCTGCCTCGACCGGGTCAGCACCGGCGCGACCATCCGCCGCTGCCGGTGAGACGAGCCGAAGCCGTTGACGTTGACGCTGCTGCGGGCTGGTTGGCGGCTTCGGGTGTACGAGGTGGCGACCGGCCGGAAGCTGCTGGACAAGGCCATGACCGGGGACGACCAGAAGTGCCCGTACGTGGTGCTGGCCGGCCCGGACAAGAAGATCTACGCCGAGGTCAGCAACCAGGCGGTGCTCGCCGCGCTCCGCAAGCTCGTCACCAGGTGACGGCACGCCACCTCACCTGCGCAAGCATCTCAATCAACTGATCAACGCGAACCTGCGGTACACGTTCGGCCAGTAGGCGGCCTCAGGGTTGCAGGCGTTTGCGCATCGTGATCGTGGTGACCTCGTACCCCATCTGCTCGTACAACGCGCGGGCGCCGAGGTTGAACCCGAAGACGCTCAGCCCGACCGAGACCACGCCGAGTTCCTGGCACACCCGCTCGGCGGTCTGCACGATCGCCCGGCCGTAGCCCTTCCGGCGCAACTCCTCCCGCACCTCGAAGTCGTAGCCGAAGGCGTGCAGGCCGTCCGACTTTCGCTCCAGGTGCAGCCAGAGCATGCCGACCTCGCCGTCGCCGTCGTACGCCGTCCACAGTCGGTGGCCCTCGGTCGCCAGACCGTCCGGCAGGAGCCGCTCGTAGTCCTCCCGCGCCTTCTCCCGTGCCTCCGGCAGCGGCAGCGCGCCCGAATCTGCGACGTTCTGCGCGTACTCCCCCTCGGCCCTCTGGCGGTACCGCAGGTACTGCTCGTCGGTCATCGGTTCGAGTCTCAGCGTCACCACGTCGATACGGTATTGCACGCCGCGCGCGCCGGTCCGCCCCGGCGGACGTACCGCAAGGAATCCGGATGCACCGGCGCGCAGGTGCACGATACGGTCCGGCCGTGCCTGACGCAGATGGATATTTCGGCCGAGAGGTGGCGGCCATCTACGACGACCCGGCGTCGGAGATGTTCGATCCCGACGTGGTCGCCGCGACGGTCGACGTGCTGGCGGAGCTTGCCGGCGCGGGCCCCGCCCTGGAGCTGGGCATCGGGACCGGCCGCGTCGCGCTGCCGCTGGCCGGCCGGGGCGTGCCGGTGCACGGCATCGACCTTTCCCGGGCGATGGTCGACCGCTTGCGGGCGAAGCCCGGGGGCGACGCGATCGGCGTGTCGGTCGGCGACTTCGCCACCACCAGGGTGGACGGGACCTTCTCGCTGGCGTATCTGGTCTTCAACACCATCATGAACCTGACCACTCAGGAGGCCCAGGTCGCCTGCTTCCGAAACGTGGCCGCGCACCTGGCACCCGGTGGTCGCTTCGTCATCGAGGTCCTGGTTCCCGAGCTCCGCCGGCTCCCACCCGGCCAGAACGTCGTACCCTTCCGCGTCGGCCCGACCGGATGGGCGTACGACATCTACGACGTGGCCACCCAGGCGACGAGCTCCAACTACGTCCGGGTGGTCGACGGCCGCGCGGAACACCGCTCGATTCCCTTCCGGTACGTGTGGCCGGCGGAGCTCGACCTGATGGCGCAGCTCGCCGGCCTCCGCCTGTGCGACCGCTGGGACGGATGGACCAGGAAGCCGTTCACCAGCGAGAGCCGGCAGCACGTCTCGGTCTGGGAGAAGCCCGCCGAGTGACCCCCACCCACCGCAGCCCATTGTTGACGTCCGCCCACCCGGTGGGCAACCTCATCGTCGTGGCCGGTCGCGGAGGGTCGGCCGGATCCGGAGGGACGGTGTGGCGACGATGGCGGACACGACCGGGACGACGAAGGATGCCGCAATCTCCGTCGTGCCCGCCAACAAGGCGAGCTGGGAGGACCTGCAGACCGTCCTCGGCACGCGCGGCAACGCGGCCGAGTGCCAGTGCCAGTGGTTCCAGAGCACGCCCGCCGAGTGGCGGTCGCAGTCGGTCGAGGAACGCACCCGGCGACTGCGCGAGGAGACGCGGTGCGACCAGCCCCGGGCCCGCACCACGAGCGGGCTGGTCGCCTACCTCGACGGCGAGCCCGCCGGCTGGTGCGCCGTCCAGCCGCGCTCCGTCTACGCGCACCTGCTGGGCAGCCGCGTCGTGTGGTCCGGCCGGGACGAGGACCCGGCCGACGACGGCGTCTGGGCCCTGACCTGCTTCGTCACCCGGGTGGGCTTCCGGCGACGGGGCGTCAGCGGCGCGCTCGCCGCCGCGGCCGTCGACTTCGCCCGGGAGCGCGGCGCCCGCGCCATCGAGGGCTACCCGATGATCACGGCGCCCGGCAAGGTGATCACCTGGGGCGAGCTCTACGTGGGGAGCCGCAGCATCTTCGACGACGCCGGGTTCACCGAGGTCAGCAAGCCCACCCGCCGGCGCGTCGTGATGCGGATTGACTTCTGACCGTGCTGCGCATCGGCGGCGGAACGGTCAGACGTTGAAGCGGAACATAGAGCGGCTGCCCCGCCACCAGCGGGAACGGCGCGCGACGCCTGCTTACACGGCGTCTCGGGCTCCCATCGTTCAGGGCTACTTGACGACGTTTCACGGTGTCTTGTGCCCCCTGTGTGTTCGACACGCTGCGTCGGGCACGAATCGGGCCCGGTGGCGGGTCGGTCGGTCGCGCAGCCGGCTAGCGACTCATTCAGCCGCTGATAACCGCTTTCACCAGCGCACTCGTGGACAGCGCGACGCCGAAGCCTAGGACGAAGTACCGCCACGGCGCGTGCGACGCAACTTGCCCGGGGGTTTGGCGGTAGGGGATCCCAGTGAGGAGCACAGCGATGGCTACTGGAACCAGGGCCATCCACGAGTCTTCGATGGTGACCACCCGGAAGTATGCGATCGCCAAGACAGCACCCAGCGCGAGTCCGCTGAGCAAGGCTGCCCAACCGAGCCGATTCGGCCTCACGATCCGCAACATAGGGGAGCCGTACCCGTCCACATACGACGTCAATCACCCGACCGGCTCATGCCACCGCTTCTATGTGAAGGCACCGTCTTCACAACCCGCTTCGCCGGTCCGTACCGGCACGACTACTACGGCTCGCTCATCTTCGGCGCGGCCGTCCGGCAGGCCGGACTACCGGAGAGCGTCACGACCCACGACCTGCGCCACCACTACGCCTCGGTGCTGCTGATGCAGGGCGAGTCGGTCATCGTGGTCGCCGAGCGGTTGGGGCACGAGAACGCGACCCTGGTCCTGCCGACGTACGGTCACCTGATGCCGGACTCGGAGGGGCGCACCCGCCGGGCAGTCGACGACGCGTGGGGTTGTGCCCCCGGCGTGCCCCCGAGCGAGAGCACAACCGACTGACCTGCGAGAACGGGCGGCTTTCAGACGTTGAAGCGGAACTCCACCACGTCGCCGTCCTGCATGACGTACTCCTTGCCCTCGATCCGGACCTTGCCGGCGGCCTTCGCCGCCGCCATCGATCCGGCCGCGACCAGGTCGCCGTAGGAGACCACCTCGGCCTTGATGAAGCCGCGCTGGAAGTCGGAGTGGATGACCCCCGCGGCCTCCGGCGCGGTCGCGCCGACCGAGACGGTCCAGGCCCGAGCCTCCTTGGGGCCCGCCGTGAGGTACGTCTGGAGCCCGAGCGTGCGGAAGCCGACCCGGACCAGCTGGTTCAGCCCCGGCTCGGACTGCCCGATCGACTCCAGCAGCTCGCGGGCCTCCTCCTCGGGCAGGTCCACCAGCTCCGACTCGATCTTGGCGTCCATGAAGACCGCCTCGGCCGGGGCGACCAGCGCGCGCAGCTCGTCGAGGAACTCGGCATTGCCCAGCTCGGCCTCGTCGACGTTGAAGACGTACAGGAAGGGCTTGGTGGTGAGCAGGTGCAGCTCGCGCAGGTGCTCCAGCTCGATGCCGGCCGCGGCGGCGCCCGAATACAGCGTGATGCCGCCGTCGAGCAGGTCGACGGCCTTCTTGGCGGCTTCCACGGCGGCGGCCCGGTCCTTGCGGAGCTTGGCCTCCTTCTCCAGCCGCGGCAGCGCCTTGTCCAGCGTCTGGAGGTCGGCCAGGATCAGCTCGGTGTTGATCGTCTCGATGTCGTCGGCCGGGGACACCTTGCCGTCGACGTGCACCACGTTCGGGTCGGAGAAGGCGCGCACCACCTGGCAGATCGCCGAGGCGTCGCGGATGTTCGCCAGGAAGGCGTTGCCCCGGCCCTGCCCCTTGGAGGCACCCCGGACCAGGCCGGCGATGTCGACGAACGACACCGGCGCCGGCAGCACCTTCTGCGAGACGAAGATCTCCGCGAGCGCGCCCAGCCGCTCGTCCGGCAGCCCGACCACGCCGACGTTCGGCTCGATGGTGGCGAACGGGTAGTTCGCCGCGAGCACGTCGTTCTTGGTCAGCGCATTGAACAGGGTGCTCTTGCCGACGTTGGGCAGGCCGACGATCCCGATGGTGAGGCTCACGGGCGGCCAGTCTACGCGCCCCCCGACCTGGCCCTTCCGGCCGGCGTCCGGATTGGTACGCCGACCGCCGGTTCCCGGCCCACCACGCGCTGTCAACAACGGTCACCGGCACCTGCGCGGCATTGTCACCCGCCTAGCCGAGCAGCCGGGGCTCGATCCGGGTCTCCCGGACGCTGCCGTCCTCGGCCCGGCTCACCTCGTACGCCGCCACGCCCTCCCGGTCCGCGACCGCCTCGACCAGGCGGGTGTCCCGGTAGACCAGCCCCACCCCGTCGTCGGTGCAGTGGCTCACCGGCAGCGTGCTGTCGCCGACCAGCTTGTGCATCAGCGGACGGCGCTGCTCCTCGCCGTCGTAGTGCACCCCGTTGCCGTACGGCAGCCAGCCCAGGCCGTCGGTGAACGGCCGCAGGGTCGGGCCGAAGCTGTCGGTGGGGCCGCCGACGTGCCAGCAGATCGAGCCGGCGGAGACCCCGCCCAGCACCACACCGGCCTGCCAGCACTCGTGCAGGATCTCGTCGAGGCCGTGCGCCCGCCAGACCGCGCAGAGGTTGGCCACGCTGCCGCCGCCCACCCAGATGATGTCCTGGGCGAGCAGGTGGGCCCGCACGTCCTCGACGTTGGGCATCGGGAAGAGGGCCAGGTGGGACGGGCGGAACCGGGTGCCGGCGAACGCGCCGTAGAAGACGGTGAACGAGGTCGGCTGGTCACCGACCGCCTGGTTGAGGTAGCAGATCCGGGGCGCGTCACCGGCCGACGCCAGCTCGGCCATCAGGTCGAAGACCGGGCCGGGCTGCGCGTCGTACGGGCCGCGCCGCCGGCTGGAGAAGCCCGTGCTGGTGGCGACGATGGTCGGTTCACTGGCGGGCATGGTCGGCCTTCCGGTCGGTCCTGGTCACGATCATCCTGCGCCACGCCGTCGGGCCCGGTCGCTCAGCCCCCCGCCTCGGCGGCGGCGAGCAGCGTACGCAGCAGGTCGGCCAGGCGGGCCTGGTCCTCGGGCGGCAGCGCGTCGAGGATCCGCCGCTGCACGGCGAGCCCGGCGTCGACCGACTCCTCGACCACCCGGCGACCGGACTCGGTGAGGATGACCCGCAGCCCGCGCCGGTCCGCCGGGTCGGGCGTACGCCGGACCAGGCCGGCCCGTTCCAGCCGGTCCAGCCGGCCGGTCATCCCGCCGGAGGTGAGCATCAGCCCGGCGGCGAGCGCCTTCGGCGCGAGCGTGTACGGCTCGCCGGAGCGGCGCAGCGCGGCGAGCACGTCGAACTCGCCGCGGCCGATGCCCCAGCCGGCGTAGACCTTCTCCTGGCGGTCGCCGACCAGCCGGGCCAGCCGGTAGATCCGACCGAAGACGGCCATCGGCTCGGGCCGCATCCCGGACCGTTCCCGTCGCCACTGCTCGACGATCACGTCGACGTCGTCCGCTGCTGCCACTCCGGGATTGTGCCGCACCTCGCACTTCCCCATTCACTCGACACTGATTAGCTTAGCACTAAGCTACTTAGCGACGAGGTAAGGACGGAACCCATGGACCGACGCTGGACCGACGTCGCGCTGACCGCCGCCGCCCCGACCGCCTGGGGCACCACCTACCTGGTCACCACCGAGCTGCTCCCCGCCGACCGGCCGCTCTGGTCCGGCGCGCTCCGGGCGCTGCCGGCCGGGCTGCTGCTGCTCGCGCTGACCCGCCGCCGACCGCACGGCGTCTGGTGGTGGCGCTCGGCCCTGCTCGGCGCGCTCAACATCGGCACCTTCTTCCCGCTGCTCTTCCTCGCCGCCTACCGGCTGCCCGGCGGGACCGCCGCCGTGCTCGGCGCGGCCCAACCGCTGCTGGTCGCCGCGCTCGGCGTGGTCGCCCTCGGCACCTGGCCCGGCCGGCCGGCGCTGCTCGCCGCGCTGACCGCGCCGCTCGGCGTGACCCTGGTGGTGCTGCGACCCGGGGCGGCGCTGGACCCGCTCGGCGTCGCGGCCGGCCTCGCCGGCACCGCCGCCATGGCCGCCGGGCTGGTGCTCACCCGGCGCTGGGGACGGCCCGCCGGCGTCGGCACCCTCGCCGCGACGAGCTGGCAGCTCGTCGCGGGCGGCCTGATGATCGTGCCGCTGGCCGCCGCCGTCGAGGGCGCGCCCGCCGCACCGGACCGGCCCGCCCTGCTCGGGTACGCCTGGCTCGGACTGGTCGGCACCGCCGGGGCGTACGCGCTCTGGTTCCGGGGTGTCGCGCTGCTGCCGGTGACCCGGGTGTCGGTGCTGGGCGCACTCAGCCCGCTGACCGCCGCCGCGCTCGGCTGGCTGGTGCTCGACCAGGCGCTCGGCCCGGTGCAGCTCGCCGGCTTCGCCGTGGCGGTCACCGCGATGGTCGTCGGCCAGCTGCCCGGTCAGCCGGCCAGCAACCGACGCCAGTCGGGGGCCGGGCCGTCGCGCTCCACCCACTCGGGCAGCGGGCCGGGCGACAACTCCGCCGCCGCGGCGCGCGGCAGGACGAAGCGGTGCGCGGCGGCGGGACCGGCCGCGTACGACTCGTCAAGCATCCAGCGCACCTCGTCGACGGTCCAGCCCAGCCCGGCCCGGCCGGCGATCTCCCGGACCAGCCGCAGGCCCACCCGGGTGTCGTCGTCATAGAAGCGCACGCACCAGTGGTGCGCCCACATGCCGAGCGCGCGCAGCCCGGCCGCGTCCAGCGAACCGGCGAGCCGGCCGCAGGCGGTCTCCGGAAAGGCCCGCCCCGGGTCGTCGGCGCGGTCCCGCTCGATCGCGCCGTAGGCTGCCGGCGCCACCACCCGCATCCGGTCATAGAAGCCCTGCACCACCGCGCGGTCCAGCCGGACCCGTCCGGACCGCATCAGCGGGCACCTCGCCCGGCCACGCTCGCCATCCCCCGCACCTTTTCTTGAGTTGGTGGCGGGACGGTACCGGCCACTACCGACACTTTCGGGCCGGAAATCGTTGCGGCGCCAGGGATAGCTGGCCTGAGCTGGGGCGTCTGTAACTGTGACAGTGAAAAACGGGGAGGGTGGGTGGACGAGGACGAACGGGCCCGGCTGGCCGACTTCGTGGCGAGCCGGACCCCGGCGCTGATGCGGGTCGCGTACCTGCTCACCGGGGACCGGCACGCCGCTGAGGACCTGGTCCAGTCGGCGCTGGCCAGGACCATCCCGAAGTGGCGGACGCTGCGGCACGCCGACCCGGAGAGTTACCTGCGCGCGGTCATGTACCGCGAGCAGGTGAGCTGGTGGCGGCGGCTGCGGCGGCGCCGGGAGACGACGCTCACCGGGGGCGACGAGGCGGTCCAGGCGGACCCTAGCGGGAACACCGACGTACGGCTGGCGATGCGCGCCGCCCTGCGCCAGTTGCCGCCCGCGCAGCGCACGGTGCTCGTCCTGCGCTACTACGAGGACCTCACCGAGACACAGGTGGCCGAGCTGCTGGGCTGCTCGATCGGGACGGTCCGCAGTCGTACCCACCGGGCGGTGGCCCGGCTGCGCCAGCTCCTGCCGGACGTCGAACTCCTGGAGGTACGGCCGTGACCACGCCTTTCGAGGACCTCATCCGCACCACCCTCTCCGCCCTGGCCGAGGAGGCACCGACAGTGCAGGACCAGTTGATCCCGGCGGAACGCCGGGCCCGGAACCGCCGGCGCACGACCGTGGCGCTGGGCGCGGCGGGGACGTTCGCGGCCGTGCTGATCGCCGCCCCGCTGGCGATCGCGGCGACCGGCTCGGACGCCCCGCGCCCGGCCGCCCCGAGCGCCCCGCCCAGCCCGGCGGCACCGAGCCCGACCGGCATCCTTCCGTCGGCGCCGCCGACACCGAGCCCCACGTCCCCGACCGAACCGCCGTTCCCCAGCCCGTCGGCGTCCGACCGGCCCTGGCCGACGGCCACCCCCAGCCCCGCCCGCCCCGAGGCGCCCGGAGCGCCGGCCGCGGTCCCCGCCGCCCCCCGGCTCCCCACC